>CBDTZA010000114.1:0-6079 GCA_965364785.1 uncultured Roseovarius sp.
CTGGGCGAGTTGAAGATGAACCATTTTGTTTTCGGCGTGATCGCCGCCTCAAGCGCCTCGGGACTAAGTTTGAACCCGCTCTCTATGCCCGCAGGCGCGATCACCGGCTCGCCGCCCGCAAGCAGCACCATATCGGGATAGCTGACCCAATAGGGTGCGGGGATCACCACCTCGTCGCCGGGGTTCAGCGTGGCCATCAGCGCATTATAGAGGATCTGTTTGCCACCAGTGCCGACGCTGACCTGCGCGGGCACATAATCAAGCCCGTTGTCGCGCTTGAACTTGGCACAAATCGCCGATTTGAGTTCCGGGATGCCGTCGACGGCGGTGTATTTCGTCTTGCCCGCCTCAATCGCGCGGATACCGGCCGCCTTGATATGATCGGGCGTGTCGAAATCCGGCTCACCGGCCCCAAGGCCGATCACATCGCGCCCGGCGGCTTTCAGCTCTTGCGCTTTGGTGGTCACGGCAATCGTAGGAGAGGGTTTGACGCGCGATAGGCTGGCGGAAAGGATGGACATCACGTGCTCCGGTTTGAATTCGCTCGTAAGATGTCATAGGTTGCCGCAAAAGGTTGATCAAGCACGATCACCGGAAAGGAATTACATGACCACCGAGACAAACGACAGTTGGTTTGACCCCGACGTCACCACCTTTGGCGACCGCGTCGCTGGCGCGCGCGAGCGTACCGGCATGACCCAGGCCGAGATGTCCAAGCGCCTTGGCGTCAAGCTCAAGACCCTCAAGGGCTGGGAAGACGACATGTCGGAGCCGCGTGCCAACAAGTTGTCGATGATGGCCGGGCTGTTGAATGTCTCGCTGTTGTGGCTGTTGTCGGGCGAGGGCGAAGGCCCCGATGGCCCCGCCGCCGGTGACCTGTCCCCCGACATCAGTGAAATGCTGACCGAGATTCGCGATATTCGCGCTCAGCTTAGCCTGTCGACCGATCGTCTTGGGCGTCTGGAAAAGAATCTGCGCTCAAAACTGCGGGAAGAAGCCGGTGAGTGAACTACTTGAACATCGCCTGAAGCGGTTGCGCATGCGATCCATGCGCCGGGGCATCAAGGAAATGGACATCATCCTGACCCGCTATGCCGATGTGCGGCTTGCGGTGATGGATGCGGGTCAACTTGATGAATTTGAAGCGTTTTTGGAAGAAAACGACCAGGATCTTTATCAATGGGTGACGGGGCAGGTGCCCCCGCCCGATCCCTTTACCGGGCTGGTTGGCGATATCTCTGAAATAGCGTGTTCGGGAAAGTAGATTGCATTTTACCTGCTATTGTCGTGGTTTAACCGATTGTTGGGCATTTTAGGTCAGTTTCCAATCCGAGCAGTATCGCACGGAGATGGACATGAGTTTTCACAGCCCCCTGAACGCCCCGACGGATCACAAGGCGTTTATCACCGATTACCTTGATGCGCTGTCGCTGGTTGAACGCCTGCACCGGTTGTTGCTTGATGTGATCAAGGACGAGTTTGAGCGTGTTGGCGTGTTGGAGATCAACGCGGTTCAGGCGCTGTTGTTGTTCAATATCGGCGACAATGAGGTCACCGCAGGCGAACTTAAGACACGCGGATATTATCAGGGCAGCAATGTCAGCTATAACCTCAAAAAGCTGGTCGAGATGGGCTATATGCATCATCAGCGCTGCGAGGTGGATCGCCGCTCGGTCCGGGTGCGCCTTACGGAAAAGGGCCGCACTATCCGCGATGTGGTGTCCGGACTGTTTGAACGCCACGCCGAAGGGCTTGAGGGGCGCGGTGTGCTTGGCCCTGACGGGATTGATCAGATCGCCACGGCATTGCGCCGGGTCGAGAGATACTGGACCGATCAGATCCGCTATATCTATTGAGGCAGGACATCCGGGTCAGGGGCCAGCGCGCCCAGAACGATATCGTTGACCTCGCGATAAAGTTTGCGCGCCATCGCGGATTGAAAATCCTCAAAACCCTGCGCGACCTCGGTAAAGGCGCGGGGGCCGCGGATCACATGGCGCTGGTAATAGTCCAGAACTTCGGTGTCATGGCCTAGGATGACAAGCCCGTTTACGGTGATGCCATCCAGCGGGAAATTCCGATAGGCAAGATCGGCGCCAAAGCCATCATTGTTGATACCGTCACCTGAAATGTCGATGACACGCCGGTCACATTGCGGCGCGCGCGCCATCACCTGCGCGCCGTACCCAAGACCCGAGCCAAGCGCGGTGGGGTAATCGGCGGTCCTGCGGGTCATCGCCAGCAGGACGCCGACCGCATTGGTGATATCGGCCTCACTGCGCAGAAGCGTCCAGTCAAGATGCACCTTTTGCTGAAAGCTACCGCTCCATTCATAGACACTTAGGGCGACGTCGCCGGGCGCGCCGCGCAGGATCGCATGGCGTATGTCGGGCGCATCAAGGGCCGAGGCAAGCCCGAGCCGCTGGAGATCATATTCGCCGGGGTCCACCGAGGATGACACATCCAGCGCCAAAACCAGCGCCAGACGACAGGTGGCCAGAGCCGGACCTGCCGTCATCAGCGCCAGTAAAAGGGCGGCCAGCCTTACCAATGGCCGATGTTTTCCATGCTGGTCCATGGCTCTGCGGGGGCAAGCGGGTCGCCCTCTTGCAGCAATTCCACCGAAATATTGTCAGGGCTGCGCACAAAGGCCATGCGACCATCGCGCGGCGGGCGATTGATCACCACGCCATTATCCTGCAAGTGCTGGCACATCTCGTAGATATTGCCGACCGAATAGGCCAGGTGGCCAAAGGTGCGGCTGTCATCGGGCAGCTTATCATCGCCATCCCAGTTATAGGTTAGCTCGACGGGGCATTCCTCTTGGCCCTCGGCGGCCATGAAAAGCAGGGTAAAGCGGCCGCCCTCATTGTCCCAGCGGCGGGTCTCTTTCAGGCCAAGCAGGCCGTAAAATGCCATCGAGGCTTCAAGGTCTTTCACCCGAACCATCGTGTGCAGATATCTCACGCGCATCATCATCCTCCGATCTTTTCTGTTTGATCAAAGGATAGTGGCGCGCGCGGGCGTGTCGAGGGCAAACCGGAAAAACCCGCCTCTGGTGGGTTTAAAACTCTGAGCGTATGCCCAAAGTGACAGAGGTTTCCGCGACGTCGAACCGGCTGATATTAGAGCTGCTTTTTTCTGACCGGAGTGACACCGTCGGCACAAAGCCCATATATCCCAAGTCCTTGAATGTGGCTGTGACCCCGCCAAAGACCGACTCGTCCTTGCGCCCTCCCGGAACGGTAATGAACCCGACCCGGTACTGATTGAAGTCAAGCGTGCTGGCACCGATGGAAAACTCCATCCGGGCCGGCCCGATGGCGCGGCCCATTTGATAGCTGGCAATGCCAGTCCATTGTTGCGAGGCGCGGTTGACCCCGGTGCTGTCGGTATCGCGATATTGCAGGCGCAGACCCAATTGCCCGCCGCCAGACAGATCAAGACCGACGGATGCGAAGCCGCCCATAACGCTGGCGTCGGCGCCACGGTCGGCCTTATCCTGTTGCTCTTCGGCGCTGGCGCCAAAACTGAGCAGAACCCGCTCGCCCAGCTTTTGATGTCGCTCTGCGTCCAGGCGGGCAAAATCATAGAGTGGATCGCCGCCATACCAGACCCGACCGCCATCGAGGTCGAATTTCCAGGTCACCGCCTCGCTTGACCCACGCAGGTATTGGCTTAACCCGATTTCAGCGATGGTCGATGACAGATCGCTGCCGCTCAGCCCCACCACCGGGTCAGAGATGTCAACGCGCCGGGCATTCAGGCGCGCCTTGATCCGTGTCTCGCGGCCGGGGCTGGCGGCCAGCCGGTAAGAGGCACTGATCTGCGCCGTGGTGATTGTGCCCGAAAGCGCCTGCGCACTTTGGCTAAGCGTGCCAACCACCGGCACGCCATCAATCACGTTGAGCGGGCTGTTCGCGCCATTGTTCACATTGTCCGAAGGGGTGAGCGAAAAGCGAAAATCAAACCGCAGCGGATTGCGTGCCCGGACGTTCTGAAAGGCGCTGACCGTCTGCGCCCGCGCCACGTCATTGGGCGCATGGTTCACCGCGCGTCGCAGCCAGAATTGCGATCCCGTCATCCGGTCATTAGCAAATGACAGCTGTGCCGCCAGATTGGCCGCCTGATACCGCTGATCGTCGTTTTGGGCATGCCAATAGGCCCAGGCCGCCTTTTTCTCGGCTGGGCCATAGGCCTTGACCTGCGCAAGTGCGAGCGCCTGATAATAAAGTGCGCGCGGGTTCTTGGGGTCGGCCTCAAGCAGACCTTTACCTAGATCATAAGCCAGCTTTGGTTGCTGAGAAGCCAAGGCTTGACTGGCTAGGATATCCACCTGTTCGAGGTTGAACTGGGTCGCTTCGGCATGCACACAAACAGGATAGCCAAGCAAGGCCAGTGCGATCGCAAAGCGGGTCCACATACCGCCGCCCCTTTAACGATCCAGAACGAAAATGCCGGTCTCTATTTCGTTTTCGAGTCCACGTGGGTTGCCGACCCCGTCGAATTCGCTGAGCGCCACGGCGCCCGCTACCTCTGTCGCTCCAGTACCCCCGAATATACCGCCGAAAGACCCGACCACAGTTGGCGTGGTCGCTCCGGAACTTGGGTCGCGTAGATCATATTCAACTGACCCGTCGAATGTGCCATTCGTGCCAATGGCCGTGCTGACCAATACAATCGAGGGCAGAAGGGTCCCTGCTTCGGCAAGGCTTCGGTTGAAAATATTCCCTTCGACCAGACTATCGGCAAAATTGGCGCGCAGGGCAACATCGCCTTGCACCGCTGCGGCCTGTGTCGGCACCAACTCGGGCGCCAGACCGCCAGGCGGGGCGATCAGATCGCCGCCAGAATTGTTCAGATTGGTCAGCCCCACATAGCGACCGGTATAAACGACCTCGCCGGTGGCCGGTGTATAGGTGCCCGTGCGCTCAAAAAACGCGCCAGAAAAGAGCCGATTACGCGGTCCACCTGTAGCCGCCAAGCCCGCAGTCACAGCGCCGCTTGTTGCGCTTTGCCCACCAAAAGCGGTGGCATGGCGCGAGGTGCCGTCTTGCTGGATCGTATAGGCTTGATATCCCGCCACATCCATGAGCGGACGTCGGTTGTAGGTCACAATACTGGTCGAACCATCAAATGACAGCCCTTCGACAGACAGGGTCTGCGTCGCGGGGGCAAAGGTTACTTGTGACACATCCTTTGCCAGAGCGGCGGGAACCGTTGTTCCGGTGCTGCCCGTCGTTCCGGTGCCGCCGGTTGTTCCGGTGCCGCCTGTTGTGCCCGTATCCGTTGACGATTCAAACGGATTTGATCCGCCACCACAACCGCCCAAAAGGGCAGCGGCCGCAAGGCCTGCCACTAGATATTTCATGATGAGACTGCCCTCAATGTGATCGTTTATTGTTCTTTTGACTAAAATTCTGTGGTTCCGGTGCAAAAGCCAATCTTTGATACGGCCCAAGGTTGCAGAAAACATACGACTGTGGCCATCACACATATACCCGATATTGGCTTTCCACATGGGGTATCCGCAAGATATAGTGGTCCCCGACTCATTCTAGTGATGGAAGGCCCCACCATGCCCCTTAGCAAAGACCAACAGGCAGAAATTGACGCCCAACGCAGCACGCCGCAATCCACCCTGCGCGCCACGGCGCCGGGGATGGAAAAGCACCTCTATACCGCCCATCCGGTTCTGGATCACGGCTTTGTGCGGGTGATTGATTACATGGGCGACGACAATGCCATCACCCAGGCCGCGCGCGTGAGCTATGGCAAGGGCACCAAATCGGTGCAGAATGACGAGGGCCTTATCCGCTATCTCATGCGGCACTGGCACTCGACCCCGTTCGAGATGTGCGAGATCAAGCTGCACGTCAAACTTCCCGTCTTTGTCGCGCGCCAGTGGATCAGGCACCGCACCGCCAACGTGAATGAGTATTCCGCCCGCTATTCGATCCTTGATCGCGAGTTCTATATTCCCGCGCCCGATGCGTTGAACGCCCAATCGGTGATCAACAATCAGGGCCGGGGTGAGGCGCTTTCGGGTGACGAGGCGCAGCGCGTGCTGAAATACCTG
>CBDTZA010000115.1:0-6046 GCA_965364785.1 uncultured Roseovarius sp.
TATTCTTCGCCCACGACGCGGCCCCGCATCGCCTTGACCTCGCCGCGAACCTTCTTGGCCTTGAGGCGGCGCTTTTTTGACCCCAGCGTCGGGCGCGTCGGCACCCGGCGCTTGGGCTTTTGCGTGGCCTCAAGGATCAGAGCGGCAAGCCGGTCGCGGGCGATCTCGCGGTTGCGTGCCTGGCTTCGGGTTTCGTCGCATTGAATGATCAGCGCACCCTCTTTCGACCAGCGCCGCCCGGCCAGCCGCCGCAGCCGCGCCTTGACCGGATCGGACAGGCTTGGCGAGCGCTCGGCCTCGAAGCGAAGCTCGACCGCGCTGCTGACCTTGTTCACGTTCTGCCCGCCGGGCCCAGAGGCGCGCATGAACTGTTCGGTCAGCTCCCAGTCGGCAATCGTAATCTGATCGTTGATTTTCAGCATGCGACTTTCCGGTTTCAACGCAGGTTTAGACCTGATCCGGCCCAAAGCCAATCGAAAGGGCCGCCCCGATCCCGGAACGGCCCTCTAGAAGTTAGCGGAGGTGGGCCGGTTAGGCGCACCAATTCGGATGGCTGTGACGCCTCGGGGCTGCCCTAGACGATGCTCTCCTGAACTGTTCCGACACCTCGCTCCAATACCTCTGTAGACACTGGACCACCTCCTTTCGTTGTTGAACTCCCCCTCAGCCTGCCACAAATTTTCCGTTTGTCAAAACAAAATGATGTGGTTGACGCAGGATTATGCGCAGGATGCTGCGTTATTGTGCTTGCAACACGGCCACGCATTGGCGCGGCAGGTCCTGCATCGTCAATTCGCGGCGCGGCTTTGGCTTGGGTGCATTGGGGTCTGGCGGCGGCGGATTAAGGATGTTGCGCACCCATTGCTGTGCCTCGGCGCAGCCATCGCCCGGCGGCGGGGCTGCCTGTGGCTGACAGCCCGTTTTATTGTCCGGACAATTCAGCCGCACATGGAAATGATAGTGATGCCCGTACCACGGCCTTACCTTGCGCAGCCACGCCCGGTCGCCTTTCTCATCGTTGCACATCTGCACTTTGGCACCCGGAAAGATAAATATCCGCGCCGTGCGCGGGTCCTGTGCGGCGGCTTTGACAATCTCGTGATGCGCGCGGGTCCAGCTGCTATTGGTATAGGCACCATTGGCGCGGCGCATCGAAATAGACGAGATGTTTTCCCGCTGCGTGCGGCTTAGATTGAGGTTATCCGCCGGCTTGAGCCAGATATCGGCATCAAGACCCATCTGGTGGCTGGCATGCCCCGAGGTCATCGGCCCGCCGCGCGGCTGGCTTATATCGCCGACATATAGCCCGTTCCAACCGGGCTGTGCGGCGGCCTTGCGCGACAGTTTCTTGATAAGGTCAATCGTTTCCGGGTGGCCCCAGTTGCGGTTGCGGCTCAGGCGCATCGCCTGCCATGTGGCCCCGGTTTCCGGAAGGGTCGTCGCCCCCGCGATACAGCCCTTGGCATAGCCGCCATGCGGTGCCGGTGATTGCGCTGATCCACGCCCATGCGCACCAAAAAGCTGTTTGGCCTGCACCCCGCGCATCGCGGCGGGAATGCTCTGGCTTGAAAGAGTACCGGTTGGTATCGGCTCTGGCGCGGATTGCACGCAGCCCGCTAGAGCCATGACAAGAACGCTTAGTTTTAGGTAGCCGCCCATGTTTCCCTGTCCCCTTCGGATTTGACCCAGCGTAGCAGGACAAGGCCGATGAGGAAAAGGAAAATGACAGGCGAGACCCCGATGCGCGCACTGCCGCTAAGCGTGGTGACAAGCCCGATAAGCGCCGGCGCCATAAACGCAGTGGCGCGGCCCGACAGCCCGTAGAGACCAAAGTTTTCCGTTGGTGCCGCCGGATCGGTATGGCGCACCATCATGGTCCGGCTGGCGGCTTGAAGCATGCCGCCAAACCCGCCGATAAGTACGCCGCAGCCAAAGAAAATCATATCCGGCAGCTTAGAACCCTCACCTAGCGGAAGGCCGAAAATCTGGGTCCGGTCCATGCCGACAATCGTGACACAAACCACAATCAGCGCCCAGATCGCCAGGATAATCACCGGCTTGGGGCCAAAGGCCTTGTCGGCCTTGCCGCCAAGCCAGCTAAACAAAGCCGCCGAAATCGCGCCGATGATGCCAAAGATACCCACCGACACGATCGACCAGTTCAGAACCAGAATCGCATAGGTGCCGCCAAACCCGTAAAGGCCGTTGAGGGCATCGCGGTAAAACATCGACGATCCGAGATAGGTGGTCAGGCTGATCCGGTGGCGCAATCCCTTGAGTGTCTTGGCCAGCATGCCAAGCGCGTCACGGACCCCGCGCCCCTGACGGGGCGGGCCAGCGTCACGCACCCACATGAAATAGGGCACCATGAAAACCGCAAACCACAGCGCGGTGAACGGCCCCACGAACCGCGTGCCTTCGCGCATTTCCGGGTCAAGGCCAAAGGCCGGGGCAAGCCCGGTCAGGGTCTTGCCCGAGGGCTGTTCAACAAACAGCAACAGCATGATCATCAGCGACAGAACCCCGCCAAGATAGCCAAAGGCAAATCCCGAGCCGGACAAATCGCCGACCTCTTCGGCCGTGCCAAGCGAGGGCAGTTGTGAGTTGATGAAAATAAGCGCATATTCCGCGCCCACAAAGCCAAAGCCAAAGGCCATCAGCCCCCACCACAGGTTGGACCCATCCGGATTGGTCCACCAGAGCGCGGTGGCGCCCAGCACATACATCGCCGAAAACGCAACGATCCACGGCAGCCGCTTGCCGGTGGTGTCGGCAAAGGCCCCCATAATCGGCGCGCCCAGCCCGATCAGCAACCCGGTCACCGTCAGGCAATAGGACCACATGGTTTGCGCGCGCGCATCCGCCGCCCCCTCGGCAAGGCCAGAGGCGATGAAATGGTCCGACGCGATAGAGGCAAAGAACGGCCCAAAGATAAAGGTGACCAGCAGGGTGTGATAGGGTTGGCTGGCCCAATCAAAGAAAAACCAGCCCCAGATACGTTTGCGCTGTGATATCTCTGCCATGCCCATCCCTTGGTTTCATGAGATATGACAGGCGATCCGGCGCGCGCGCAAGCTATTCCTCGGCGTCCTGCATCGGTGGCCAGGGACGCAGGGTGTCGGCTTTGACCCAGGCGGCAACCCATTCAGGGGCTTCCGGCGCGGGTTCTTGATCCTTCATCATCGACATGACGTGATCCGGGGCCACGATCCCCTCGCGCCCCGTTACAGCAGCGCGATAGATGATGTGATTGGCGCAGTCGCCGTTGGCCTTCCACATCGACTGTTCGATATAAAGAAACCGCTCATCCCAGAACACCGCCCGCGAGCGCATTTCGATGCGTTCAAACATCCGGATACGGCGGCGATAGCGCACGCTTGCCCCGGCAATTGCAAGACCCCAGCGGTTGCGCCTGAGCACCCCGATCAGCCCGACGCGGCCCGCCAGCGGAATGCGCCCCAGATCATAGATCGTAAGGGTCCGGCCATTGTTCAGCTCGCGCCACAGGTCAATGTCCCAGGGCATGCAGAAATGATGCGACACATGCGTGCCCGTCAAGGGCAGGCGCGGCGCGTTGCGGGTGATGAAAAGCTGCCAGAACAGGCGCAAGACGGGATACATCGCACTCTCTTTCTTTTGCGGCCTTGTCGGGCCTGCGGGCAGGCACGTCAACCACAACGGCGCGTCAGCCTTGCGCTTTGGCCGCATGGCGCTTAGGTCATAAGCGTTTCGTGCAAAGGACGCTCTATATGCAATCGCTTTTCCAGATCCTGATGCTTGTGCTTGATATCGTCTGGTTCTTCATCATCGCCCATGTGATCATGAGTTGGCTGATCAACTTTCAGGTGCTCAACCTGCGCCAACAGTTCGTCGCGCAGGTCTGGTACGGGCTCAATCGCGTGCTTGATCCGATCTATAGCCGCGTGCGCCGGTTCCTGCCGTCGATGTCGGGGATTGATCTCGCACCGCTGGTGGTGCTGGTGGCGGTCTATGCGCTTCGCATTATCCTGACCAACAACGCGGCGGCGTTCTACTGATCAAGGGTTGTCCCCCGAATCGTAGTGTGAAAAGATTCCCGTAAGAGCAAAGAACAAATCTTACAGGATATTCCATGCCCGGCGCTGCCACGCTTTTGCGCGATATTTTCGGCTATGATGCGTTCCGCCCCGGGCAGGAAGAGATCGTGAATGCCGTGGCCGATGACCAGAACGTTCTGGCCATCATGCCAACGGGTGGCGGCAAATCCCTTTGTTTTCAGTTGCCTGCACTGATGCGCGACGGGGTGACGGTGGTCATATCACCGCTGATTGCGCTGATGCGCGATCAGGTGCGCGCGCTGCGCGAAGCGGGGGTCGAGGCAGGCGCGCTGACCTCTGGCAATACCGATGAAGAGACCGCCGAGGTTTGGCAGGCGCTGGAGGATGGGCGGCTCAAGCTGCTTTATATCGCACCCGAACGATTGGCCGCAGGCTCTGCCATGGGAATGTTGCGCCGCATCGGCGTGAGCCTGATTGCCGTGGACGAGGCGCATTGCGTCTCGCAATGGGGCCATGATTTCCGGCCTGATTATCTGCGGATCGGGGCGCTGCGACAGGCGCTGAACGTGCCGATTGCGGCCTTTACCGCCACCGCCGACTCTGAGACCCGCGATGAAATCGTGCAGAAGCTGTTTGACGGGCACCCGCCCCAGACCTTTTTGCACGGGTTTGACCGCCCCAATATCCACCTTGCCTTTGCCGCCAAGGACAACCCCCGCCGCCAGATCCTGGAGTTTGCCGAGGCCCGCAAAGGCCAGTCGGGCATTGTCTATTGCGGCACCCGCGCCAAGACCGAAACGCTGGCGCGCGCGCTTGGCGAGGCGGGGCATAACGCCTGTGCCTATCACGGCGGAATGGAAGCCGGGGACCGGCGCCATGTCGAGGGGCGCTTCAACTCTGAGGACGGGTTGATCGTGGTGGCGACCGTGGCCTTTGGCATGGGTGTCGACAAACCCGATATCCGCTGGGTCGCGCATGCCGATCTGCCGAAATCAATCGAATCCTATTATCAGGAAATCGGCCGTTCTGGCCGCGATGGGGCGCCGGCCGAAACGCTGACGCTGTTTGGCCCCGACGATATCCGCCTGCGCCGCAGCCAGATTGACGAAGGCCTTGCCCCGCCCGAACGCCGGATGGCCGATCATGGGCGGCTGAACGCGCTTTTGGGGCTGGCCGAGGCGCTGGAATGTCGCCGTGCCACGCTGTTGCGGTATTTTGGGGAAAGCGAATTTACCTGTGGCAATTGCGATCTTTGCGACACGCCCGCCGACACCTTTGATGGCACCGAGGCGGTGCGCAAGGCACTTTCGGCGATCCTGCGCACCGGCGAAAACTTTGGTGCGGGGCATCTGATTGATATCCTCACTGGCAATGCCACCGACAAGCTGCGCGCGCGCGGTCATGATGCGCTGCCGACCTTCGGCGTCGGGCGCGACATCGACAAGCGCGGCTGGCAAGGGGTGTTTCGCCAGATGATGGGGCACGATCTTATCCGCCCCGATGTGGAGCGCCACGGCGCGCTTTGCATGACCGAGGCGGCGCGCCCGATCCTGCGGGACGAGCAAACCATCACCCTGCGGCGCGACACGCTGGTGAGCAAATCAAGCCGCCCGGCGGTGCGCGCGCTTGTCTCGGACGAGGATGCGCCGCTTTTGTCGGCGCTCAAGGCCAAACGCCGCGCCCTTGCCGAGGCCGCCAAAGTGCCCGCCTATGTGGTCTTTAACGACCGCACCCTGATCGAAATGGCCGAAACCCGGCCCGCCACACTGGATCAGATGGCCCGGATTGGCGGCGTTGGTGCGAAAAAGCTTGAGCGGTACGGCGATGCCTTTCTTGAGGTGATCAATGGCACTGCCGAGGCGATGCACCCGACCCGGCGCAAACTGGCCGGGCGCGATGCGGGCGAGGTTTATGATCGCCTGTTACAGGCGCAGACCGATCTGGCGCGCGGCGAGGACGGGATCGACAAGCCGCTGTCGTGCAGTACGTCGACCCTGAAGTGGATCGCC
>CBDTZA010000116.1:0-6035 GCA_965364785.1 uncultured Roseovarius sp.
GCGCCGTTCTATCGCGATATCGCCGATAACCTGATCGCGGGTGCCAAGGCGGAATTCGAGGCCTCTGGCGGCACCTGGGATCTGGTCGACGTGCCCGGCGCTTTGGAGGTGCCGACCGCCATCGGCATCGCCGAGCGGATGTCGAACTTTGACGGCTACGTGGCGCTTGGCTGTGTCATTCGCGGCGAGACGACGCATTATGAAACCGTCTGCAACGACAGCTCGCGCGGGATCACCCTGCTCGGTCTTCAGGGGCTGTGCATCGGCAATGGCATCCTGACGGTCGAGACCCGCGCCCAGGCCGACGTGCGCGCCGACCCAAAAGCGATGAACAAAGGGGCAGGGGCGGCAGCGGCTGCCTTGCATCTTATCGCGCTCAGCCGTAAATGGGGCGCTTCGCGCAAGGGCGTGGGATTTGTCCCCTCGACCCAGGAATACAAGCTGGCAGGCGAGCCTAAGGATACCCCCAAAGCATGACGACCCCCGATCCCGACAACAGCCCGATCTCTGGCAACCAGAAACGCAAGATGCGCTCTGCGGCGCGTCTCTATGCGGTGCAGGCGCTGTTTCAGATGGAGCATTCAAACCAGACCGTCGATGCGGTCTGTGCGGAATTTCTGGAGCACCGGTTTGGGGCCGAAGTGGATGACGGCGTGGACATGGCCGAGGGCGATGTTGACCTCTTTCGCAAACTGCTTGAAGATTCGGTCAACTGGCAGGCCCGGATCGACCAGATGACGGATCGTGCGCTTGTGGCCAAATGGCCGATTGCGCGGATAGACCCGACATTGCGCGCGCTCTTTCGTGCGGCGGGCGCCGAAATGACCCAATCCGACACACCGCCGCGCGTGGTGATCATGGAATACGTCGATGTTGCAAAGGCGTTTTATCCGGACGGCAAAGAATCCAAATTCGTCAATGCCGTGCTTGACCACATGGCGCATGAGGCCAAGCCCGAAGGGTTCTGACGTCCTTGGTTTTCCAGGCGAAGCGCGCCGAGGCGCGCCCATTTTAAGGGATTGAATGAGGGGCGCTGCCCCTCAAACTCCCCAGGATACTTTCGGCCTTATGTATCAAACGCACCAACAATCTAGCTGATTTTGCGGGCGATGTGAATCACAATAGGCCATGCAGGATAAGACCATCAACAACGCGCTATTGGCGCTGCGAAAGCAAATCATCCGGGGGGATGGTGCGGGCCGGGGTCACGTTGTGGCCATGCTCAGACCGCGCGGTGGTGATATGCCCCGCGTACCGACACAAAATGAGTGGGAATCCAAAGCTGCCAACCTTCTCAAGGCTGAGTTGAAACCAAAGGGCGTGACATACGCCCAGCTTGTTGAAATGTTGGCCGGAATTGGAATCAGTGAGAAAGAGGTGAACGTCGCCAACAAGCTGCCCCGAGGGAAGTTTTCAGCGGCGTTTATGTTGCAATGCTTGGAAGCGATTGGTGCGGCCTCGTTAAGACTGGACTAGTTCTAGCCTTCATTGCTGTCATTTTGGGGCCTGGATATTATTCTGGGCACTATTTTTCATCCTATCAGAAACGCCACGCTAACGAGCGCGTGAGCGCATCCGAATATGAGACAGGCACAGCTCAAAGCAGCCCAGAAGCCTGCCTCCCCATCGTGGCTGAAAGCGGAATGTTGGCTTAGTTTACGTGTCTCGCGGATGCCGTAAGTGCCGATGGCGACGCCCAAAAGACCGACTATGTTCTGAAAGCCCAGCAGGATATGGCCGAATGGACGTTCGGTCTCTTGATCGTGTCGATTATCGCTCTGGTGCTTACCGTTCTAGGTGTCATTTTTGTATGGAAGACGCTGAAAACTGCCAAACGTGATGTAACCCTCGCCCACCCGCCACGCTTCAAGATAACCCACCCAATTCTTCACGAGCGCGTCGTTGATTATTCGGAATTGCCTGATTTCACCCCAGGGGCGCAAATTTTCTGCCGGTGCTTTCTTGTCAATTATGGACGTTATAACGCGACCATAGGTTTCAATGACGCCGCCGATGAATACGAGAACGAGGACTAGCACCCCAATCATGCGCCCATTCCGGGCTTGGTGCGTTTGATACATAAGCTCGGATATTTAAGGCCAGAAGAATGTAAAATATTCACTCGGTTTCTTCTGGCTCTAAATATCCCCGCCGGAGGCTTCGGTTCTGTCGGCAGGCGCTGTGGTTGTGATTATTTGAGAAATTACCCAAAAATCCGGCGAAAAGGCGCGCGTTTTTACACTTCATTAGCCATTTGCTTGGGAAGATGGTGTAAATCGGTTATGCTATCACTAATCGCTGAAGGATTCTCCCCATGCCCAAGCTCGTCCGCCTCTACATCACGCAGGTTGTCATCGGATTTGGCCTTTCCGGTGTTTTTGTGACGTTGCTCTTGTGGTTCAATATTGCAAATCTTTGGCACCTTGTAAGTCATTCTGACAAGGGCCTACTTGCGGTGGTCATTCTTTGGTTTGCCAATGGCATCGTCTTTGCAGGTGTTCAGTTCGGCATTGCCGTGATGCGGATGAAGGATGACGATGATGATGAGCCGCGCGGCGGCCATCGTCAGCATCTCATGCAGCGGGACTATGCTGTGATCCCGATACCTGTAAATCAGGCCCGAAAAGCCGACGTTTGGCGCAAACGCTAAACCGACCTTCGACCTGTAAAGTTTTTCAAATCCAGAATAGAGTTCGGCGGAAAAGGTGTGACGGGCCCGCACGCAGCCGTTTGGTTATCTCATTCCCGAGAACCTGTATGTACAGGTGGGCACCGGATAAACGGACCACGGTCCGGACAGAGCCAGCTCCCTCGGAATTATTTAAGGCCACCGGAATGCAACCATTAACGAGAAGGGCAGCACCCGCCACACTCCATAAGTAAGGCTTGCCGGGCTCCGCGACAAGGGGTTGATTGTGTTCGTGGTTTGTTCATAATTCCCCCATGGACCAGATCAACGATCAAACCCTGCAATCGGGGCCGCTTTTAGCGCGCGGCGTATGCCGCCATCTGCGCAGTCATGATTTTGATTCTATTGTGGAATTTACCCCAGAACGGAGGCACCGGGTGGATGTGATGGCGCTTGGCCCCAAGGGCGAAATCTGGGTGGTCGAGTGCAAATCAAGCCGGGCGGATTTCATGTCGGATGGCAAATGGCAGGGCTACCTGCAATGGTGCGACCGATATTTCTGGGCGGTCGACTCGGAGTTTCCGGTGGAGCTGTTGCCCGACGGGACCGGCTTGATCATGGCCGACGCCTATAACGCCGAGATCCTTCGCATGGGGCCGGAAACCCGCCTTGCGGCGGCGCGGCGCGCGGCACTTACGCGCAGGTTTGCCCGGCATGCGGCGCGGCGTCTGCACTTGGTGCTTGATCCGCGATTATGAATTTTTGGCGCGCGCCGCTTTGGCCGAGGCTATCATTTCAGAGGCGATTTCCTCGGCCTCTTCAGGGGTGAAATCCATAGGGATTTCAACGCCTTGACCTTCAATAAAAAGGCGCACCATGCCCTGGTCGGTGGGCCCGATTTGCAGGTTCGCTTCGATATCGCTTTCGCTGTTGATGCCCATGGCTGCCTCCTTAAAACAGGCGTTGAGCTACTCTTTTCCCTCTTGCTTGGCAAGCGTCTTCGCGGTTTGCTGGCGGGCATGGACAAGATCACGCTGCGCGCAGTTCGCGCCGACGATGCCCTCTGGCTCATAGAACAGCACGGCCTGCTTTACGGCCGCGATGAAGGATTCGATCAGAGCTTTACCCCTTTGGTGGCAGAGATCGTTGAGGGGTTCCTTGCCGCCCATGATTCAGAGGCCGAGCGCGGCTGGATCGCCACCCGCGACGGTACGCGGCTTGGCTCGATCTTTTGCGTGCGTATGAGTCACGACATTGCAAAGTTACGGCTTTTTCTGGTGATGCCCGAGGCGCGCGGCACCGGTCTTGGCAAGTATCTGTTGCAGACCTGCATGCAATTCGCGCGCGATCACGGCTATCGCGGGATGCAGCTATGGACCCATGAAAGCCACCGCGCGGCCTGTGCTCTCTATCAAAAAGCCGGCTGGCGGATGGTCAGAGCGACGCCTGTCCGCTCTTTTGGGCAGGACCTTGTTGAACAAAGCTGGGAAATCACGCTCTAAGAGGCTTGCAATCGGGCGTGGGAAAAGATAATTCGCCCCACAGTGCCGCCTTAGCTCAGTTGGTTAGAGCGCTGGATTGTGGATCCAGAGGTCCCCCGTTCAAGCCGGGGAGGCGGTACCATCCCACCCTCCGCTCAATTGCCCGGCTGGATCGTCACGCTTTGACGCAAATTGCCAGTGTTTCGATCATAAATCAGAATGCGGTCATCTGCGGTGACAATCGCGTACCAGCCCGTCCCTTGGGTAAAGGCCGTGGCGCGCGCCCCATCGGGCAGGGTGATCGCCGCAGGAAGGTCCGGCGCATCATTGCCCCAGAAGCGGATGACAAACAGCGCAATGATCACTAGAAGGCCAGCAATCATCGTGGCGGTCAGCACCGTGACCAGCCGCGCCAGAAATTTCAGCATCGCCGGATTGACCGGCTGAGGGGTATCATCCATGGGCCAGGCCCCGCTTAGCTTTGAGATCGAAAGTGATCCGCCTGCGCGTCTTGATAAGGCGCTTTCGCGCGATGTGCCAGAGGCGGCGAACCTGTCGCGCACCCGGCTTATGCGGCTGATTGCCGAAGGGTTGGTAACGTTGAACGGCGTTGTGGTGCAAGACGCCAAGGCCCGCGTGGCCGAGGGTGACCTGATCGAGGTCACCGTGCCCGAGGCCCGCGAAAGCCATATCGGCGCGCAGGATATTCCGCTTGAGGTGGTGTTTGAAGATGACAACCTGATCGTGATCAACAAACCCGTCGGCATGGTGGTGCATCCTGCCCCCGGCACGCCCGAGGGCACGCTGGTGAATGCGCTGCTGCATCATTGCGGCGACACCCTGTCGGGGGTGGGCGGGGCCAAGCGGCCGGGCATCGTGCATCGGATCGACAAGGATACCAGCGGCCTTTTGGTGGTGGCCAAATCGGATGCGGCGCATCATGGTCTTGCAGCGCAGTTCGAGGCCCATACCGTCGAGCGCTATTACCGCGCCATCGTGCATGGCGCCCCCGAGGCCAGCGATCCGCGTCTGCGCGGTGTGCGCGGCGTCAGCTTTGAGCCGGGCAATGTTATCCGAATAATAACCCAGTTGGCGCGCCACAAGACCGACCGCCAGCGTCAGGCGGTGCTGTTTCAGGGGGGGCGCCATGCGGTGACCCGCGCCCGCGTGGTCGAGACCTTTGGCACCCCCGCCACCGTCAGCCTTGTGGAATGCTGGCTTGAAACCGGGCGCACCCATCAGATCCGGGTGCATCTGACCTATGCCGGTTACGGGCTTGTGGGCGATCCGGTCTATGGCGGGCGTCGTAAGCTGTCGGAAAAGGCGTTGTCCCTCGCCGGGATCGAGGCCGCGCGGGATTTCCCGCGTCAGGCGCTTCATGCCGCGATCTTGGGGTTTGAGCATCCGGTAACGGGCGAGGATATGCGCTTTGAGGCGCCGTTACCCGCCGATATGGCGGCGTTGATCGAGGCGCTGCGAGGCTGAAATCTGCCGAAAACCCATGAATTCATGCCTTTTCAGCAATCCCGCGACGGAAAGCCGTTAAATTTGCGTTAAACTATATGACCTACTTGGCCTTGAAAGGGGTGGTGTGACGTCCTAGGTCAATGTTAACGATATAAACATCAAGAGGGATGAAGCCATGGGCAATTATAAAAATCTGCCGGCTCCGACACCAGAAGGCGGGCTTAACCGCTATATGCAGGAAATCCGCAAGTTCCCGTTACTGGAACCGGAAGAAGAATACATGCTGGCCAAGCGTTGGGTCGAGGAACAAGACACCGCCGCCGCGCATAAGATGGTCACCAGCCACCTGCGACTCGCGGCCAAGATCGCCATGGGGTATCGCGGCTATGGTCTGCCGCAGGCCGAGGTGATTTCCGAGGCGAATGTTGGCCTGATGCAGGCGGTCAAACGCTTTGATC
>CBDTZA010000117.1:0-6034 GCA_965364785.1 uncultured Roseovarius sp.
CAGTTGTTGGAACAGGTGAGTCCCCCAGCGATAGTCCAGCAGCGACGGCTCCTCGACATCCTCGTCGCTGTCGGCTCCGGCCACCGGAACGTTCGCTCCACCGCCGGTGCAGAAGTCTCGCCCGATGCCCACGATGACCATGGCGCGAACCTTGCGGTCGGTGCGGGCAAGAAACAGCCCGTTGTCGGCGCGGATGGAGAGCTGGCCGTGGCCACGGTCATGTCAGTGACCCTGAGCGTCGATCACCGGGTGATAGACGGCGCACTTGGTGCCGAGCTTTTGAACCAGATCGTCGAAAATCTGGAAAACCCGATGGTCATGCTGGCCTGAAACAAAACCGCCCCCGACAGAGAGTGATCCTGTCGGGGGCGCGATTTATCTTGAGTCATTGGAAAAGCCGGATCAGTCGGCGCCGCTTTCCTCGCCGCGTACACCCAAAAGCTGATTCATGCTGACAGATGGCTGCGCACAGCCCGCCTCGCCGACGATGCGCGCAGGCACACCCGCCACGGTCTTGCAGGGCGGCACCTCTTCCAGCACCACAGAGCCGGCGGCGATGCGGCTGCAATTGCCGACGCGGATATTGCCCAGCACCTTGGCCCCGGCGCCAATCAGAACACCATTGCCGATCTTGGGGTGGCGATCCTCTTCTTCCTTGCCGGTCCCGCCAAGGGTGACCGAATGCAGCATCGAGACATTGTCGCCAACCACCGCCGTTTCGCCGATCACGATGGAATGGGCGTGGTCGATCATTATGCCCTTGCCGATGCGGGCGGCGGGGTGAATATCGACGCCGAACACCTCCGAGGCGCGCATCTGAAAGAACCGCGCCAGATCACGACGGCCCGTGATCCAGAGCCAATGCGCAATGCGATACGCCTGCACCGCCTGAAAGCCCTTGAAGAACAGCAGCGGCAGAATGAAGCGATCACAGGCCGGGTCGCGGTCATTCACCGCCACGATATCGGCGCGCGCGGAAAGACCAATGTCAGTGTCTGTCGAAAGCGCCTTGTCGCAAATCTCACGCAGGATCTGTTCGGGCATTTCATTCGAGGTCAGCTTGAGAGAAATCCGATAGGCCAGTGCCGATTCGAAGGTATCATGGTGCAGAACGCTTGAATGGATCAGCCCACCCAAGAGTGGCTCATCGGCAATAGCCTGTTTTGCCTCAGACGCGATCTGAGCCCAGACCGGATCAAACTCCGCCAGTTTTGAGTGTGTTTTCGCCACGTGTATGCTCCTCTGGATTGGCTGCAGTATAACAGATAGGCAGGATCGGTAAAATGCAAAGGTGTGATCGGGGGGATAAGCAAAATGAATGAGACCGACCAGAACAGATTTCGCACCCAGATCACCGCCCTGCTGGTGCAACTGGCTCAAGAGAACGCGCTTGGTCACTCAGCCCAGGCCACGGTCGAGCTTGATCAACAGGCGGTGGGTCGGCTCAGCCGGATGGATGCGCTGCAAAACCAGGCTATGGCCAAGGCCAGCCATGTGCGCCGCCAGACCCTAAAAACCCGGTTTGAGGCGGCGCTGCGGCGCATGGACGCCGGCGAGTTCGGCTATTGCGAGGATTGTGGCGACGACATTGCGCAGGCCCGGCTGGCGCTTGATCCGGCGGCCACGCGCTGCATCTCCTGCGCCAAGGGCTAGGTCCCGCCTGCCCGGCGACCCCGGCGCGCCCGGCTTTTCCTGCGGGAGCCTCCGGCGGGGATATTTAGGGCCAGAAGAAACCAACAAGTGGCGTGCAGCTTTCATCGTTCCTTAAGTACTCAATCCGAAGGGGCCGCAGAGCGCGCAGGGGGCTAGTTGGCGGCGCGTTCGGCCTCGATCTCGCGCCATTTCGCGACATTGCGATTATGCTCTTCAAGGGTTTGGGCAAAGGCATGTCCGCCGGTGCCATCGGCCACGAAGAAGATATAGTCGGTGCTGTCAGGATTGACCGCCGCCTCGATACTGGCGCGACCGGGATTGGCGATGGGGGTCGGCGGCAGAGCGTCAATCACATAGGTGTTCCAGGGCGTCTCGCCGCGCAATTCGCTTTGGCGCAGGCCACGGCCCAAAATTCCCTGACCTTTGGTGATGCCATAGATCACCGCCGGATCCGTTTGCAGGCGCATGCCACGCTTGAGGCGGTTGGTGAAGACGCTGGCCACTTGCCGACGTTCTTCGGGCACGCCGGTTTCCTTTTCAATGATCGAGGCGAGGATCAGCGCCTCATAAGCGCTGGTAAGCGGCACGTCCTCGGCGCGGTTTTGCCAGACTTCTGAAAGAATGATGTCCTGAGCAGTGCGCATGCGGGCAATGACGCTGTCGCGGGTGTCGCCTGCGCTTACCTCATAGCTGTTGGGGGCGAGTGACCCTTCTGCGGGCAATTCCGCGACCGTGCCGTCAAGCACATCGACGGATTTAAGTTCTTCGACCACCTGCCAGCTCGTCACGCCTTCGGCGAGCGCAACGCGATAGCGGGTATCGGCCTGCCCACGCACGCGGATGAAAAGATCGGGGCGGGCCTCGTCAGAGGCCGGATCAAACGCGATCTTCTCCTCATAGCGCCCGGTGGCGGTATTGAGCTCGCGCACGACCACCTCGGCGCTGGCGATGCCAACGCGGTAGACCACCTCTGTGCCACAGCTGCTGGCGCCGCCGCGGGTGATGATATCAGTGATCTGCGCCATGCTGGCGGCTTCGGGGATAAGCCAGCTGCCGGCCTTCAGGTCATCGATTTTGTCGCTATATTCTGCACCGATGCGAAAGATTGTTCCGCTGGCAATCGCGCCTTCATCTTCAAGGCGACGCGAAATGCGCCGCATCGTGCTGCCGGGTTCAACCCGAAGGCACATCGCCTCGCTCAAAGGGCCGCTGGTGCCGTATTCTTTCTGCCCCCAGAGGATCATCCCCCCGAGCAGAAAGACGATAACAACCAAAAGCGTCAGGAAATTAGAGGCGATATGCCGCCACATCAGCGCAGCTTTCCAAAGCAGACCGAGGCATTGGTGCCACCAAAGCCAAAGCTGTTGGACATGGCCACATTCACCTCACGCTCGCGTTTGACATTCGGCACCAGATCAAGCGGGGTCTCAACCGCCGGATTGTCGAGGTTGATCGTCGGCGGCACAACTTGGTCGCGGATCGCCAGGATCGAAAAAATGGCCTCGATCGCCCCGGCCGCGCCCAACAGGTGCCCGGTGGCCGACTTGGTTGAACTCATCGAGGTCTTGGCCGCCGCATTGCCCAACAGCCGCTCTACCGCCCCCAGCTCGATCGTGTCGGCCATCGTGCTTGTGCCATGGGCATTGATGTAATCCACATCCCCTGGCTCCAGCCCGGAATGCTTGAGCGCCGATTTCATCGCGCGATAGGCGCCATCGCCATCCTCGGCAGGTGCCGTGATGTGATGCGCATCGCCCGACAGGCCATAGCCTAGCACCTCGGCATAAATCTTGGCACCGCGCGCCCTGGCATGTTCCAACTCTTCCAGAACCACCACACCGGCCCCCTCGCCCATGACAAAACCATCACGGTCGGCGTCATAGGGGCGGCTGGCGGCCTTCGGGTTATCGGCGCGCTTGGTGGACAGGGCCTTGCAGGCGTTGAACCCGGCAATTCCGATCTCGCAAATTGCCGCCTCGGCCCCACCGGCCAGCATCACATCCGCGTCGTCAAACATGATCAGACGGGCCGCGTCGCCAATCGCATGCGCCCCGCTTGAGCAGGCGGTGACAACCGCATGGTTTGGCCCCTTAAAGCCGTACCGGATGCTCACCTGACCGCTAATGAGGTTGATCAGCGCGCTGGTGATGAAAAACGGCGACACCCGGCGCGCGCCCTTGTCGCGGATCACCAGTGTGGTTTCCTCGATCGAGCTCAGCCCGCCAATGCCAGATCCCATCATCACGCCGGTGCGCTCGCGGCTTTCCTCGTCCTCGGGCATCCAGCCGGCATCTTCCACCGCCTGCTGTGCGGCGGCCACACCGTAGAGGATGAAATCCCCCACTTTGCGGCGCTCTTTGGGCTGCATGTAATGATCGGCGTTAAAGGTGCCATCGCTGCCATCGCCAAGCGGCACCTCACAGGCATAGGTGGTTACCACATTACAGGGATCAAAGCGGGTAATGGTGCCCGCGCCTGATTGACCGTCCAAAAGACGCTTCCAGCTTTCTTCAACCCCGGATGCAAGCGGGGTCACCAGACCCAGACCCGTGACAACGACACGCCGCATAATGCTGCCCTTCCATTGCTTATTCTCCGAAGGCTCTTACCCCGGCTTGGCCCCGGGGGGCAAGAGCCGCGCGCATGGCTACGCGACGGCATGCCAAGTTTTCCGGCGTGCCGCCCAGATCATCCGGATCATCAGGCCCTGTCGGCCTATTGAAACGCCGCCGTGGGTTCAGTTGCCGCACGCGCCAGCGCAAGCGCCTCACCAAGATCGACATCCTTGGCGAAAAGGGCGCGGCCAATCATTGCCCCCGAGATATTGGGAATGTATTTCAGCCGCGCCACATCGTCGACATTGCGCACCGTGCCCCGTGCGATCACCGGCTGGCGGGTGGTGGCCGCAAGCCCCGAGATGACCCCAAGGCTGCCATCGCTATCCTCGATATCGGCGTCGATATCGGTCACGATGATCCCGGCAAGTGGAACCCCGTCAAAGGCTTGGACAAAGACCTCAGGGCTGATCGCGCTTGAACTGCGCCAGCCATCGGTCATCATTTTCCCCTGAAAGATATCCACCGCCACAACGATCTGATCGGGATGATACTTGGCCAACTCCTTGACAGTCTCGGGGTCACGCACCGCCATGGTGCCAACAACAATGCGGCCCGCCCCCTTGTCGATCCAGCGGTTGACCGTCTCGCGCGAACGAAAGCCCCCGCCCAGTTGCACAGGTATGCCCGCCGCGCGGATGATCTCGACGATCAGATCGTCGTTGCCGTCCTCACCGCGCAGCCCGTTGATATCGGTCAGGTGCATCCAGTCCGCCCCCGCCGCCGCAAAGCCGCGCGCGGTCTCGACCGGGTCCACATGCCAGATCACCGGCTCGTCAAGCCGACCGCGCGTCAGGCTGACGCATTTGCCGTTCAGAATTTCCAAAGTGGGATAAAGGATCATCGTCGCGCCCTTTTCAGGTCAAACCCCCGGCGGTTGTACCGGTCGATGTCGGTTGTGCCCGTTTTACAGCGCCAATACTGTTCCCAAATCGGCATCATAGATGCCTTTCGCGGCGATGCCCCATAACGGGCAGACCACCCGCGAAATGCAAAAGGCCCCGCCAGATGGCAGGGCCTTCCTTCGCACATGGCGAAATACTTAGGACGCTTCGGTGATGAACTTCACAGCGTCGCCGAAGGTTTGGATCGTATCGGCAGCATCGTCGGGGATCTCGATGCCGAATTCCTCTTCGAAGGCCATGACCAGTTCGACCGTGTCCAGGCTGTCAGCGCCAAGGTCGTCGATGAACGAGGCTTTTTCAACAACCTTGTCCTCTTCGACGCCCAGGTGTTCCACAACGATCTTTTTAACGCGGTCTGCGATATCGCTCATGTCATAATCCTCATCGTTTCTTGGGCACTTTTGCCCGTTTTGTGCCCCCGGCCAGGCCAGGAGGCGGGTTTGATAGTGCCCCAGCGGGCGGCTCGCGACTACCCGCTATCTGCGGTCCACCGGGAGAATCCGCTTATTCCTCCGGTAATTCTGCGCCGCCTATAGCACATGGCGCGGCGTTGGCAAATGCTTTCACTGTCCAGAAATTTGCGGTCGGGCAGAGCTGTGTTACGTCGCCCTTGCGGATTTCGCGCCGTCATGTGTGCCCCATCGCCTGTTTATCCTTGCAATAGGCAGGGATGGCCCCGATCAACCGGCCTTGCCTGCACTCAGCGTCGGCGTGCTCTGACGCTGTTTGCGACAGACCAGACCTCCTGAGCGTTCACCGTTCCCGAAATACTCAAATCCAACTCAGACAAAAGGCGCGCCCTTTGAGACAAGAGCGTCGCCTTTCCCCTTTCGCGAATCAAACGCGCGGAAGCGCTCCTTT
>CBDTZA010000118.1:0-6023 GCA_965364785.1 uncultured Roseovarius sp.
ACGGTCTGCCAGTTGGTCAGCGTGCCGCCCAGCCAGCGGTGGTTCATGTAATACTGTGCGCATTTTTCAGCGGCTTCGGCGATCGGCACGGCGGCCTGACGCTTGGTCCCAACGAACAGGATACGGCCGTTTTTCGCGACGGTTTCGCGGACGACGTTCAGCGCCGCGTCCAGCATGGGAACGGTCTGCGTCAGGTCCATGATGTGGATGCCGTTGCGCGCGCCGTAGATGAACTCGCCCATACGGGGGTTCCAGCGTTGCGTCTGGTGGCCAAAGTGAACGCCAGCTTCGAGCAGCTGACGCATGGTGAACTCGGGAAGAGCCATGGTCGTTTCCTTTTCCGGTTTTCGCCTCGGTACGGGATGAGAAGCGGGATGCTTCAACCGGTGGACAAACAGGGATGTCTCCCCCATTGGCCCGCCCATACCTGCGGATTACAGTGCCGCGCGTATAGCGCGCGAGGTGCCCAGCCGCAACCCCTGCCCCGGTTTTTCAGCACCCCGCGATGACCACAGCATATTGAGCCATTGTCGCACGGCGCCATTGCGCTTAGATACCTGCCAGGATCAGACGTCTGGATACCCGATGACCACGCCCTTTGACGAATTGCAAGTTCCCCCCAAGAAATCGCGCCGCTTTTCCGGGCTGCGCGCCAGTTTCCTGACCGGTCTGGTGGTGATTGCCCCGGTCGGCCTGACACTCTGGCTGATGTGGACCATCGTGGGCTGGGTCGATGGCTTCGTTCTGCCGCTTATTCCGCACAATTATCAGCCCGAGAAATATATCGGCATCAACCTGCGCGGCGTGGGCGTGATGATCTTCCTGATCTTCACCGTCATTGTCGGCTGGATCGCAAAGGGGCTGATCGGGCGGTCTCTGATCGTCTTCGCCGAATCGCTCGTCAACCGCATGCCGGTGGTGCGTTCAATCTATTCCGGCGTCAAACAGATCGCCGAAACCGTCTTTGCCCAATCCGAAAGCAGCTTTGAGAAGGCCTGCCTTGTCCAATATCCGCGCAAGGATATCTGGGCGATCGGGTTTATCTCGATCGAGGCCAAGGGCGAGATCAACGCCAAGGCCCAGACCGGCAGCAATCTGGTCAGTGTGTTCGTGCCGACCACGCCCAACCCGACCTCGGGGTTTTTGCTGTTCTTTCCGCGCGAGGATGTGATCGAGCTCGACATGAGCATCGAGGACGCGGCAAAACTGGTGATCTCGGCGGGTCTTGTCTATCCCGGTCAGGCCAAGCCCGGCGACGGCGACGCCAAACCCAAAGCGTCCTGACCCTTTCATCGTTCCAAAAATACTCAAAATTCGGCGGGGGCAACCACCCCCACCCTTTGTTTTGATGTGCTAAAGCGCGGTCCAGCCGCCATCAACACTGATCGTGGTGCCGGTGATCTGTGCCGCCGCATCCGAGCACAGGAAAAGCGCCGTGCCGCCCATCTGCTCAACCGTGGCAAACTTTTTTGACGGTTGCCGCTTGAGCATGACGTTCTTGATCACCTCTTCGCGCGACATGTTGTATTCTTTCATCGTGTCTGGAATCTGCGATTCCACCAGCGGTGTCAGAACATAACCCGGACAGATCGCATTGGCGGTGATTGGCTCTTCTGCGGTTTCAAGCGCGGTGGTTTTGGTCAGGCCGATAATCCCATGTTTGGCGGCGATATAGGCCGACTTGTAGGGACTCGCCGTCAGGCCATGCGCCGACGATATATTAACCACCCGGCCCCAGCCCGCAGCGCGCATTTTCGGCAATGCGGCGGCGGTGGTGTGAAACGCCGAGCTAAGGTTGATGGCGATGATCGCATCCCATTTTTCGGTCGGAAACGTGTCAATTGGTGCGACATGCTGAATACCTGCATTGTTGATCAGGATATCACAGGTCCCGGCCTGTTCGATCAGGGCGCGACATTGCGCACCATCCGCCATGTCGGCCTTGATATAGCGCGCCGTGACGCCGTGCTCTTTGGCAATCTCCGCCGCAAGCGCGTGATCCTCTTTCGAATCGGTATAGGAATTCAGAACCACGTTCACGCCTGTGCGCGCAAGCTCCTGAGCGATGCCCAAACCGATGCCGGAATTCGATCCGGTGATGACTGCTGTTTTACCTTTGACGCTCATGAATACTCTCCCAATTCGTGTTGCAGGCGCAGCATACGTGCTGCAAATGCGAATTGCACGGGGGTTGGTGATCACGTCCCTGAGAGGCAAAACCTCGGGGAAAGCTCTGGCCCAAAAAAAACGCCCGCACGAAGCGGGCGTCAAGTTATTGAGGCAGGTTTCATACAGGCAAGAAACCTATCGAGCAGTAAGACCTTTATAAGCAATCGCGCGCCACAGTCCAAGCTAAAAGTTTGATAATGCATGAATCCGCCTCTAGGGTCCGGGCCAGACAAACAAGGATCATGAGGGATTGTCGCCAAAATGAGATCAGTTATTTTCCGTTTTGCCCGGACCGGATTGGTCCTATGTGCGCTGGCTGTGATGGCCGCGCCAGGCGTGGCGGAGCCCGCCCATGGCATAGCTATGTATGGCGATCCGGCCCTACCACCTGATTTTGTGTCTCTCCCCTATGCCAACCCCGACGCCCCCAAGGGCGGACAGGCCGTGACCGGCAACGTTGGCGGCTTTGATTCGCTCAATCCTTTCATCCTGCGCGGCACCGCACCCTGGCAGTTGGCAAGCCTCACCCATGAGAGCCTGATGGGGCGATCCTGGGATGAGCCGTTCACGCTTTACGGTCTTTTGGCCGAATCGGTCGAGACCGGGCCGAATCGCGACTGGGTCGAATTCACCCTCCGCGAGGGCGTTCGATTCTCCGATGGAAGCCCGGTCACCGTCGAAGATGTGATCTGGTCCTACCGCGAACTTGGCACCAACGGGCACCCGCGCTATCGCGGGTTTTGGCAAAAGGTCGGCGACATCGCCCAGACCGGCCCGCGCAGCCTGCGCCTGACCTTCAACGAAGAGGATCGCGAACTTGCGCTTCTCGCCGGGCTGCGCCCGATCCTGCAAAAGACCCAATGGCAGGGCCGCGATATAAGCGAGGCGGGAATCGAGGATATCCCCCTCGGCACCGGTCCTTATGTGATCGAGAGCTACGAGATCGACCGCTCTGTCGTGTTGCGTCGCAATCCCGACTATTGGGGCAAGGATCTGGCGTTTCGGCGCGGCACCAATAACTTTGACGAGCTGCGGATCGAGTTTTACGGCGATGACACGGTCCTGAAAGAGGCGTTCAAGGCCGGGCTGATCAGCTATGTGCGCGAATTCAACGCCGAGGCCTGGGCCAATCAATATGATTTCCCCGCCGTGACGCGCGGCGAGATCGTCAAATCAGAGGTGCCCCATCAAAAGCCCTCGGGCATGACCGGTTTTGTGATGAACACGCGCCGCCCGGCGCTTGAGGACTGGCGGGTGCGCGAGGCGCTGATCACGGCGTTCAATTTTGAATATATCAACGACACCCTGACCGGCGGGCGTCAGCCGCGTATCACCTCGTATTTCTCGAACTCAGAACTGGCGATGGAGCATGGCCCCGCCACGGGCCGGGTGCGCGCGTTGCTGGCACCGTTTGCGGCGACACTTCTGCCCGGCGCGCTTGAGGGCTATGACCTGCCCATCGGCGATGGCACCGCGCGCAATCGCACCAACATCCGCCGCGCCATGGCACTTTTGAACGACGCGGGCTGGACGGTAAAAGAGGGGCGGCTGGTCAACGCCCAAGGTGCGCCGCTTGAATTGACGGTTCTGTTGCAACAAGACGGGTTGATCGGTCAGGCGACAGCGATGATGGATATCTATGCCCGCGCGCTGGAACGGCTGGGCATTACCCTCAACATCCAGATGACCGACAAGGCGCAATATGCAGAGCGCGAGGCGCAATATGACTTTGATCTGACGCTGATGCGCCGCTCACTCTCGCTTAGCCCCGGCAATGAACAGATGTTCTATTGGGGCTCGCAAGGCGTGAATCAACCCGGAAGCCGCAATTTGATGGGCATGGTATCGCCCGCCGCCGAGGCAATGATCGCGCATATGCTTCAGGCGACGGACCGCGACGAATTCGTCGCCGCCACCCGCGCTCTTGACCGGGTGCTGACCACCGGGCGTTATGTGATCCCGATCCATCAATATAGTGTCGGGCGTATTGCCCATAAGACACAGTTGAAATATCCAAGCGACCGCCTGCCGATCTACGGGGATGGAATTGGATTTCTTCCCGAGGTATGGTGGTATGAGGCAGACTAAAAAAACAGGCAACAAACTATAGGCAGGAGCTATGCGAAAACTGATTGCGTTCGCCCTTATTTCCTTGATGGCAGGCTGTGCCACGGTGGATGGTGTGGGTCGCGACATATCCGGTGCCGCGCGCGGCGTTCAGAGTTGGTTCTGACGCTACCGTACCTTTACACCCCTTATCCTTTGGTTAACCCGGCCTATCGGCGCCGGGATACATTGGTGTGTCCGTCATATCCTTGCATGTGCGCCCCGCGCGCGCGGTTTCCCCTTGACCCCCACGCCCATCCTGTCAAAACCCGCCCATGAGCACCGCAATCCTGACCATTGATCTTGATGCCATTGTTGCCAACTGGCGCGCGCTGGATGCCATGACCGAGGGCAAAACCGCGGCCGTGGTCAAGGCCGATGCCTATGGGCTTGGCCTGACGCGCGTTGCCCGCGCCCTTGCCCGCGCCGGCGCCCGCAGCTTTTTCGTCGCCGTCGCCGAAGAGGGCGCCGCCCTGCGCGACGCGCTTGGCCCCGGACCGGCGATCTATATCTTTTCCGGCCACATGCGTGGCGATGCCGATATGATCGGCGATATGGATCTGGTGCCGATGATCAATTCGCTTGATCAGCTGATCCGCCATGTCGAGGCTCTTCCCGGCCACCCCTTCGGCATTCAGCTTGATACCGGCATGAACCGCCTTGGCATGGAACCCGGCGAATGGGCCGCCGTGCGCCAGATCGCCATGGCGCAAAAACCCTGCCTGATCATGAGCCATCTGTCCGTCGCCGATGAGCGCGATCATGCAATGAACCCGCAGCAACTCGCGGCCTTTCTTGAGATGACCGACGATATCGACGTACCGCGCAGCCTGGCCAATACCGGCGCGATCCTGCTGGATGAGGCCTATCACTTTGATCTTAGCCGTCCCGGCATCGGCGTTTATGGTGGCCGCCCGTTTGCCGATGCGCGCCCGGTGGTCACGCTTGATGTGCCGGTGATCCAGTGCCGCGACCTGAGCGCCGGGGAAACCGTCGGTTATGGCAACAGCTTTACCGCCACCCGCGACACAAGGATTGCGACCGTCGCGGCGGGATATGCCGATGGCATCCTGCGCGCGATGGGCCCCAAGACCATGCTCTGGGCCGAGGATACCCCCTGCCCCATTGCCGGGCGCATTTCGATGGATTTGATCGGCGTCGACATCACCGATCTGGGGCGTGATCCGAAAACGCTTGAACTCTTGGGGCGGCATCAGTGTATAGATACGCTGGCTGATAATGCAGGCACGATTGGCTATGAAATTCTAACATCCTTGGGGGCGCGCTACATGCGGCGATATCTGGGCGGATGACGGCACTCACATCATTCCTGGCCGCGATTGGGCGGTATGTGTTAACCGCTATGGCCGCAATCGGACGGATCGCGCTCTTTGCCGCGCAAGCCGTGAGCCATCTGGCACGGCCACCGTTTTACTGGCGTGAGTTTGGCCATGCTCTGATGCAGATCGGCTGGTTGTCCTTGCCCGTCGTGGGCATGACGGCGCTGTTTACCGGCGGCGCGCTTGCGCTTCAGATTTACGCGGGTGGCGCGCGGTTCAACGCGGAAACCGTGGTGCCCTCGATTGTCGCGATTGGCCTGACGCGTGAACTTGGCCCCGTTCTTGGCGGGTTGATGGTTGCGGCGCGTGTCGCCTCTAGTATCGCCGCCGAAATCGGCACGATGAAGGTGACCGAACAGCTCGACGCGCTGACCACCCTGTCGACCAACCCGATGAAATACCTCACCC
>CBDTZA010000119.1:0-6019 GCA_965364785.1 uncultured Roseovarius sp.
GCCGCATCCGCCGATCTATGATCTCGCCCGCCGCCGCCTGACAGAGCTTGGCCGCGATATCGAGGATTCCCGCATTCTGGCGATTGGCGACGGGATTCTGACCGACATTGCCGGGGCCATGGGCGAGGATATCGATTCTCTTTTCATCACCGGCGGGCTTGCCGCGCAGGAAACCAAAACGTCGCATCAGCCCGACGCAGAGGCGCTAACCGCTTACCTGACAAAGGAAAACGCCTCACCAAGCTATGCCATCGGGTTTCTGTGCTGACAGAAAAGGCTTGATTTTGCTGCAGTTGCGAAGTAATTAAATTCCAATAACCACGTCTTTTGCGCCTTAATATTGCGCAGCAAGCCACGCAACACACCACCCGGAGGGGCGCATGTTGGATAATCTGCCACGCGGCACGATCTGTATCGAAGACATTGAAATGGGCATGACGCGCCATCTGCGCAAAGTTGTCACCGACCGCGACATCGAGATGTTCGCCGAGGTCTCGACCGACCGCAATCCGGTGCATCTGGACGATGATTATGCCCGTGACACGATCTTTGAGGGTCGCATTGCCCATGGCATGCTGACGGCGGGGTTGATTTCGGCGGTGATTGGCGAGCAATTGCCCGGTCATGGTACCGTTTACTTGGGCCAAAGCCTCAAGTTTCTGGCCCCTGTGCGCCCCGGCGACATGGTCCATGCCGAGGTTGAGGTGATCGCGATTGACCACGGCAAGCGCCGGGTTCAGCTTGATTGCCGCTGTCTGGTGAATGGCAAGAAAGTGTTGATCGGCGAGGCCACCGTTCTGGCCCCCTCGCGCAAGTTCGACTAAGCGACCCCCGCGCGATCTTTGGCCCTTGCGCCGCCCCTGGTGTGACCGCATTCTGCGCCCATGAGTGATACACCCACATGGGGCGTTGTGGCGACGATCAAGGCGCCTGCCCGCGATATTATGAACTTTGCCGCCCACCATCTGGATCTGGGCGCACATCGCATTCACATCTATCTTGATGCCCCCAATGAGGTCGCCGAGGCCGCGCTGCGCGCGCATCCAAAATGCCGGGTGATTCTATGCGATGAGGGCTATTGGAATCGTCGACGCCGCAAAGGCCGCCCCGATGCGCATCAGCCGCGCCAGAGCATCAACGCCACCCATTGCCTGAACAAACGCCCGCAGGTAGATTGGCTGGCGCATATCGATGTGGACGAGTTTCTCTGGCCCGAAACCCCGCTGCCTGCGCAATTGGCCGCCCTGCCCGCCGATACGCTAAGCGCGCGCGCGCGCCCGATTGAGGCCTTGGCATCTGACCCCGCCGGTCCCCCTCGCGGCGGGCAGCAATGGTTTAAATCCTGCGCCCGGTTTCAGGGTCGCCGACGCGAGGAAACCAACGCGATTTACCCCACCTTCGGGCCGCATCTGAATGGCGGATTTGTAAGCCACGTTGCGGGCAAGGTGTTCGTGCGCACGGGCCTGGAAAACATAAGCCTTCGGATCCACAACGCTTTTGTCGACAAGGTGATGGATGACACGCCGGTCGAGCTGTCGGACACACGGCTTTGCCACCTGCACGGCCCAAGCTGGGAGCATTGGCAATCGGCCTATGCCTATCGGCTGCGGCATGGATCCTATCGCGAAGGGCTCAAACCGGCGCCGATGGCCGATGGGGGCGGGCTTAACATGCATGCGCTGTTTTCAATGCTCGAGGCCAATGGTGGCGAAACAGCCCTGCGGCGGTTCTTTGACGAGGTCTGCACCGCCACGCCGGGCTTGCGCGCGCGCCTGGCAGAGCATGGCCATCTGCATGGGGTTGCTTTGGATATTGATCGCAAACGGGCGCGTCATTTCCCCGATCACGCCTGATTGTTGCCGCTTAGGAAACAAACGAGGCGGCGATACCTGGCCAATGTCACCGCTACTGCGCACCGCATTGACCACACCCCCTATATTCAGGTAAGTGCAAGCCACCGGGTCACCCATGTGGAGAACCACAGGCCCAAGAGGGGCCCGATCCGGCATCATACGTACGGGCCAGGATTGCGTCCGTAAACCACGGATACCCATGACCAAATTTTCAGATCTGAATCTCAATCCCAAAGTCCTCAAAGCGATCGAAGACGCAGGATACGAAGCCCCGACCCCCATTCAGGCGGCGGCGATTCCCCCCGCCCTTGAAGGTCGCGATGTCTTGGGCATTGCCCAGACCGGCACCGGCAAAACCGCAAGCTTTACGCTTCCCATGCTGTCGCTGCTGGCACGCGGGCGGGCGCGCGCACGGATGCCGCGCAGCCTTGTGCTCTGCCCGACACGGGAACTGGCCGCGCAGGTGGCCGAGAACTTTGAAACCTATTCCAAATACCTCAAGCTGACCAAGGCTTTGCTGATTGGTGGGGTGTCGTTCAAGGAACAGGACAAGCTGATCGACAAGGGCGTTGACGTGCTGATCGCCACGCCCGGTCGTCTTCTGGATCATTTCGAGCGCGGCAAGCTTTTGCTGACCGGCGTTCAGATCATGGTCGTGGATGAGGCCGACCGCATGCTTGATATGGGTTTTATCCCCGATATCGAACGCATCTTCAGCCTGACACCCTTTACCCGCCAGACGCTGTTTTACTCGGCCACCATGGCGCCCGAGATCGAGCGGATCACCAACACCTTTTTGTCCTCGCCCGTGCGCGTCGAAGTGGCCCGTCAGGCCACCGCCTCGGAGACGATCGAGCAGGGCGTGGTCATGCTCAAAGCCTCGCGCCGCGACCGCGAAGCCAGCGAAAAGCGCGATCTTCTGCGCGCGCTGATCGACCGTGAAGGTGACAAATGCACCAATGCCATCGTGTTCTGCAATCGCAAGGTTGATGTTGATATCGTGGCCAAATCTCTGACCAAATACGGCTATGACGCCGCGCCTATCCACGGCGATCTGGACCAGAGCCAGCGCACCCGCACACTTGATGGGTTTCGCGCGGGTGACCTGCGCTTTCTGATCGCGTCTGATGTGGCCGCTCGCGGGCTTGATGTGCCGGCCGTCAGCCATGTGTTCAACTTCGACGTGCCCAGCCATGCCGAGGATTACGTGCACCGGATCGGTCGTACGGGTCGCGCCGGGCGCGATGGCAAGGCGCTGATGATCTGCATTCCGCGCGACGAAAAGAACCTCGCCGCGATTGAAAATTTGCTGCAAAATCAGATCCCGCGCGTCGAGAGCCCGCTGCAATCGGGCACCGCGCCCGCGGCAGAGGCCGAAGCCGCTCCGGCACCTGAGAAAAAGGCGCCCAAGCCGCGCGTGAGCCGCCGGTCGAAGAAATCCGACGAGGCCAAGCCCGATGCACCGGTCGCCAAAGCAGATGATGCGCCCAAACCGCAAGAGGCCGTTCAGGTCACTGAGGCCCCGGCAGCCGCTCCAGTGGCCGCAGCAGAGCCGCAGAAACCTGCCCCGCAGCCTGAAAGAACCGAACGCAAAGAGCGGTCATCGCGGCGTGGCGGCAGCGGTTCGGATCGCGGACGTCAGGACCATAGCGGCGGCAAGGTGACAGGGATGGGTGACCACCTGCCCGGCTTTATCGCCCTTAGCTTTGACGAGCGGCGCACCCGCTAAGACGCAACAGCGCGCCAGCCTGAAAGGGCTGGCAAGCGGCCCCGCCCCCTAGCGTGCAATCACGATATCGGCCTGCAATCCGCCAAGGCCGTCACTTTGCCCCAGGCGCAGGGTGCCGCCATGGGCGCGTGCCACGTCGAGCACGATGGACAGGCCAAGCCCCACCCCGGTGCCACGGTTCTGGTTGCGCGCCGGCTCGAGCCGCGTGAAGGGCTTGATCGCCTCATCGCGGCTCTCGGCCGGAATGCCCGGACCGTCATCCTCGACCCGGATACGCAGGGATTTATCGGTCAACACCACAGAGACCTCGGCCCGGCTGCCATATCGCACGGCGTTGTTGATAAGGTTTTCCACCGCGCGCCGGATACTGCCGATGCGCAGGCTGATCTCACCTTCGCCGGTGGTCGTGCCGAGGGTGACATTGACCTGGCTGCGCTGTGCATTCTCGACAATCTGACGGACAAGCGTGATCGGATCGACCGGCTCTGCCTCGCCCTCTTGGGCACCACGTGCAAAGGCCAGAAACCCGTCCAATAACCGCTGCATATCCTCGACATCGCGCAGCATCGGCGCGGCCTCTTCATCGTCCATCATCGCCAGCCCAAGCCGCAGCCGCGTCAGCGGCGTGCGCAAATCGTGGCTGACGCCAGAGAGCATCAGGGTGCGCTGTTCGATCTGGCGCTCGATCCGGGCGCGCATATCCAGAAACGCGCCTCCCGCTGCGCGCACCTCGGCGGCCCCGGTCGGGCGATAGGGTACATGGCGCCCGCGCCCAAAGGCCTCGGCGGCCTGAGCCAGCCGGGTGATCGGGCGCAGTTGCTTGCGCAGGTAGACATAGGAGATAACCGTCATCAGCACCCCGAAAAACACCATGTTCACCAGCAATTGATGTGGTTGGCGCGCCGAGACCCGGCGTCGGTCAAACACCACCTCTATTCCTTGCCCGTCACGCAGAAAATACAAGCGCACAAGGCCGTCATCAGGCAGCTCGACCACCTGCAGATTGGGGAACATCTTCTTGAATTCGCGGATCACGACAATCCCCGAAAAATCAAACCAGCGGCGGGTGTCCCCGGACGGGATCGCCTCTTTGGGAATGACATTCAGGTCAATCTTCAACGTCTCGGCAACCGCCTGCCCGCCCAGGGTCTCGGGGGGGCGCGAGCCATCGCCCAGCACGGCGATGATTTCGCGGCTGACGGTCTGAGTCATCTGTTGCGTCACACCCTCAAAATGGCGTTGAATGAACACGATCGAGACAACAAGCAACAGCGTGATCACCGGCAAAAGCAGGATCAGCGTTGCCCGCCAATACAGGCTGCGGGGCACATAGGGTTTGAGCCAGCGTAACGACATGGCCCGAACCTAAACCCCGGCGCGCAGAGAAGGAAGAGCCATGCACCTCCCCCAAGGCGAAAGGCCGCATTTTGGCCATGCAGAGGCGATCGGCCCGGACCTGCGCCGCGTTCTGGCGCCCAACCCCTCGCCGATGACGTTCTGGGGCACGAATACCTATCTTCTTGGGCGCAACGACCTGGCGGTGATTGATCCCGGCCCGGATGATCCTGCGCATCTTGCGGCGATCCTGCACGCGGTTGAGCCGGGCCAGAGGATCAGCCACATCTTCGTGACCCATTCGCATCTTGATCATTCACCACTGGCCGCGCGCCTTGCCGCGCAAACCGGCGCGCCAGTCTTGGCTTACGGGGATGCGCGCGCGGGTCGCAGCCCGGTGATGGAGACCCTCGCGCAAACCGGCGAGATTGGCGGCGGCGAAGGCGTCGATCACGGCTTTGCGCCCGATATTGCCCTTGCAGATGGCCTAGAGGTCGCTGGCGACGGCTGGCAGCTCAAGGCGCATTGGACCCCGGGCCATTTCGGCAATCATCTGTGTTTTGAGAGCGGCGACAACGTCTTTACCGGCGATCTGGTGATGGGCTGGGCAAGCTCGCTTGTCTCGCCCCCCGATGGCGACCTGACCCATTTCATGGCCTCCTGCGCGCGGCTGAATGGCCTCGCGGCGCGCCGCCACCTGCCCGGGCACGGCGCCCCGATCGACACTCCCGCCGCGCGGCTCGATTGGTTGATCAGCCATCGGCGTGGTCGCGAAACGGCGATTCTAGCGGCGTTGGACCGGGGCCCGCGCACCGCCACGCAGATCGCCCATGAGATCTATACCGAAACGCCCGCCAAACTGATGCCCGCCGCCGCGCGCAACGTTCTGGCGCATCTGATTGATCTCATGCAAAAATCCCAGGTTGACCCGCAGGACACCCTGAACGCCAACAGCAAATTTGCCCACCCGGCAAAGAATGATGCGCCAAGGTGAAATTTTTGTCACAATCCCTCTGGACCCCACGAAACCTGATTGCTATACGGCCAACGTGTTCCGGCGTAGCTCAGCGGTAGAGCAGTTGACTGTTAATCAATTGGTCGT
>CBDTZA010000120.1:0-5958 GCA_965364785.1 uncultured Roseovarius sp.
ACCCCCGGAGTATTTCGGGAATGATGAAAGCGGCCAAAATCGCCCCGCTGAAATAGGAGATCAAAATGGCAAAGGGCGCATATGACGGGCGATCCTTGAGATCAGCAGCCTGTCTATTTCCTTTTTCACGCGGTTGCGCGAAATTCCTGCCGTGATGGGTTTTTCAGTGAGCGATCAACCCGGCGAGGCGGTCAGCCTTGTTGCTGAATCCGGCTGTGGCAAATCCACCATGGCGCTTGGCGTGATGCAGGATGCGGATCGGTCAACAGCTTATCGAAGTACCGATGATCCACGAGGGCATTTCAGAAGATCACGCCTGGGCGCGCGCTGGACGTGGTGCGCGGCGTGAAACTGCCCGCCCCCGCGCGCATTATGAAATCCTGTCCTCACCAGCTATCGGGGAGGCAACTACAGGCATCGTGATCGCCATGGTGCGCATGTCCGAACCATTGCTGTTGATTCTGGATGAGTTGACTACAGCCCTTGATGTGACGGTCGAGGCGGCGGTTGTCGAACTGGTCAAAGACCTTGGCAAGACATACGGTACCTCAATGCTGTTCATCTGCCATAACCTTGGGCTTGTTCTTGAAATCTGTGACCGGATTTGCGTTATGTATTCCGGCGAGGCGGTCGAAATCGGCAGCATCAAAGACGTGTTCGACAAGTTGCAGCATCCCTACACAGGCGCTTTTCCGGCCGCCCCCCTGCCCGGCGCCAATAAAAGCAACCACCTGCTCAAGGCCATTCCCGGCAATTTTTCCCTGCCGCATGACCGCCCCGACGGCTGCAATTTCGGGCTGTGCCGTGATTACTTCCAGGGTGGTCAATGTGACGGCACAACCACCCCGATGGCGGCAAGCATCGAAATAGAGGCGACCCCGCCCGGCAAGGTGGTTCTCAAGGTCGACAATCTCAAGAAATACTATGAGGTGGCGGCCAATGCCCTGTTTGACGAAAGCGGGGGCATGCGCGCGGTCAAGGCCAACGAAACCCTTAACTTTGAAGTGCGGGAATCTGAAACGCTGGCCATCGTCGGTGAATCGGGCTGTGGCAAGTCCACCTTTGCCAAGGTCTTGATGGGGCTTAAGACCGCAACAGAGGGCGCGATCCTTTTGGACCACCGCAACATTAAACAAACCCGCGTTGAGAACCGCAACACCCAGGCCTTGGCCGATGTGCAAATGGTGTTCCAGAACCCGTCTGATATGCTGAACCCGTCGATGACGGTGGGCCACCAGATCATGTGCGCGTTTGAAATCTTTGGGGTGGGGAAAACCGAACAGGGCCGCCGCGATGAAATGATGCGGCTGCTTGATCTGGTCAAACTGCCGCGTGAATTTGGCGACCGCATGCCACGCCAACTTTCGGGCGGCCAGAAACAGTGGGTCGGTATCGCCCGCGCCTTTGCCGGGGGTGCCCGGATCGTGATGGCGGATGAACCCGTTTCGGCGCTTGATGTCAGCGTTCAGGCGGCGGTGACCGACCTTTTGATGGAGATTCAGCGCAACCAGAAAACCACGCTTTTGTTCATAAGCCATGACCTGAGCATCGTGCGCTATCTCAGCGACCGGGTGATGGTGATGTATCTTGGCCACGTTGTGGAAATCGGCACTACAGATTAGGTCTTTGCCCCGCCCTATCATCCCTATACCGACGCGCTTTTGTCCGCCATGTCCATCGCCGATACCAGCATCGGGAAAAAGCATATTGTGCTTGAGGGCGACGTTCCCTCGGCGATGAACCCGCCACCCGGCTGTCCGTTCCAGACCCGCTGTCGCTGGAAATCAGAGGTGCCGCCGGGGCGCGATCTGGCGTCAGGCCATCAGATCAAATGCCACCTCTCGCAGGAAATGTTTGACCAGATAGAAGCGGTGATCAAGGTTGCCGTCGAATAGACCGTCACTGCGAACCCGGCATCTTGTCCGGGTTGCGCATAACATAGATCCGGTCGATCCGATCCGCGTTATCCAACGTCAGGCTATAGATCACATCGTCCGGCCAGCCATCCACAATCGCCAGCGCCAGCGCCGGGGCACCATTGGCCCAAATCAGACGTGGCAGCGGGCCATCGAGGCCCCGCTTGGTTGCGGGACCACCAGAAGACCTACGCCACCTCATGGGCCCCGTACGGGTGCAATGCGGCGCGCGCCTTGCCGCCTCCGTCGCTGATCGCGGTGATGTCTGGGGCAAGCAGGCTTAGAACGGCCGCCTGATCCTGCGCCACCGCAGCACGGGAAAATTGCAAAAGCGCCGCGCGCGCCGCCTCGGGGTCGGGGGTAAAGCGGGGCCGCTCCTGTCGGACACAATGCGCGGTGCGGCTGGCCATCTGGCGACAGCTGGCCTCGGATTTGCCAAGCGTGCGGGCGATATCGTCATAATCCGCGTCAAACACGCGACGCAAAAGAAACGCCGCGCGCTCTTGTGGCGTCAACCGCTCCATCGCCCCCATCAACGCTAGATCACAATCCTGCGCCAGCTCAAGCTGCGCCTCGCCATCATTGCTCTCGTCAATGAGCGGCCCTGGCAGCCACGGACCAACATAGGTTTACCGGCGTCGGCGCGCGCGGCGCAAGGCATCAATCGCTAGCCGCACAATCACCTGTCGTAACCATGCGGCGGGCGTTTCAATCTTTGGCTCGCCCCGGCTCGTAGCGCGGGACCAGCGCAACCACGCCTCTTGCACCCCGTCATCGGCCCCGGCCCGCTCGCCAACATCCGATAGGCAAGCGCGGTTAGGCGCGGGCGCTCGGCCGGATGCAGGGATTCGGCGTTCACGCTCATGCGCCTTCTCTTACAACCGAATGAGCGCTGCCGCCTACCACGATCTGTCGACAGGCGCCACCATGGCCGAGGCCTCGCTTGAGAACCGGATAAACCCGCCCTGACGCCGCCGCAATCATTACCCGCTCGCCAAAGGTGCTTTGGATCTCGCGGCGCAGGTCATCGACATCGGGCGTGTCGGAAATCGCCGCCTCGGCAAAACGCAAGCCAAGACCAACCGGCCTCGCCACCTTAAAGTCGCGGCGCAGACAGGCTGCGATCCTGTCCGCCGGTCCCCTGCTGTGCTCCAACACTCAGCGCCACGGCTGACACCAAAAATGCAAGCTCTACATCTCGGGCAAAATGCGGGTTGAGCGCTCCGGACGCCGCCACCCCCGGCACGGTCGTGTAAAACCCCAATAGTGAAATCAGCAACCAAATCGCCACAAGGCCGAACCCGCCCGTCAGCGCAAGAAGTACAAGTCTTATCATTTGAACGTCTCCTTTCCCTCCTATGACGAGGCAAAGGCGCGCTTTGTGACACTTGAGGTGAAAAATCCGCCCGTAGATCGAAAAACCTACTTTCATCGTTCTCAAAATACTCAAAAAAACGGCGGGCCCCTCGGGACACGCCGTTTCGGTATTTCATTGCCTTGGCCGCGTGGCTTATTGTGCTGCGATCATCTCGGCCTGTTTCACAATCACTTCGGCCTGTTTGATGCTGGCAATATCAACAAGGCGCCCCTTGTAGGTGGTCGCCCCTTCGCCGCGCGCCTTGGCCTCTTCCATCGCCTGCAGGATCTCGCGCGCCTCGGTCACCGCCGCGTCGGACGGCGTGAAAATTTCATTGGACAGCGCAATTTGCTTGGGGTGGATCGCCCATTTTCCGACCATGCCAAGGGTGGCTGAGCGGCGCGCCTGGGCACGAAACCCCTCGTCATCGCTAAAGTCGCCAAAGGGCCCGTCTACTGGCAAAAGCCCATGGGTGCGGCACGCCGCAACAATCGCCGTCTGGGCCCAATGCCAGGGATCGGACCAATGCCGCTGCCCTTCATGCAGCATATAATAGTTTTCCTGCGTGCCACCGATCCCTGTGGTCGACATGCCCATCGAGGCCGCGAAATCTGCGGCGCCAAGGCTCATTGCCTGCAAGCGGGGGCTGGCGGCGGCGATTTCCTCGACATGGGAAATTCCGGCAGCGGATTCGATGATTACCTCAAAGGAAATCGGCTTTTTACGCCCCTTCGCGGCCTCGATCGAGGTCACAAGCGCATCGACGGCATAGATATCCGCCGCACAACCAACCTTGGGGATCATGATCTGATCCAGCCGGTCGCCCGTCTGTTCCAAAAGATCGACCACATCGCGATACCAGAACGGTGAATCGAGCCCGTTGATCCGCACGCTCAGGTATTTTTTGCCCCAATCAACTGTATTGATCGCCTCAATCGTGTTTTTACGGGCAATATCCTTGTCGCTAGGGGCAACAGAGTCTTCAAGATCAATATTGATCACATCCGCCGCACTGGCCGCCATTTTCTCAAACAACTTGGTGTTGGACCCAGGGCCAAACAGCTGACAGCGGTTGGGGCGGGCGGGGGCGGGGGGTTGTAAGCGAAAGCTCATATTGGGCGGCTCCGTAGTTAAGGAAATTGCGTATTTCTCGCGTCAGTGGTTATGAAATTGCGCGGTCAATCGCAAGCTGCTTTTCCCTCTGTGGATGCGCTTGTGGGCCTCTGATACCGTACACGCCTAGTTGCGGGTGAGGATTTGAGTATTTTTAGAACGATGAAAGGGCTGGGCCATGCAGATTGACGTAACCCGCGATGTGTTCAAACTGGCGCAGGTCTTTACCATAAGCCGGGGTTCGCGGACCGAGGCGCAAGTCCTGACTGTGCGGATCACTGAGGGTGGCGTGACCGGCTGGGGTGAATGTGTGCCCTATGCGCGCTACGACGAAACCCTTGAGCGCGTCACGGCCGAGATCATGGGCTTGCCCGATCAGGTGACGCGCGCAGCACTTTATGATCTTTTGCCCGCAGGGGCCGCGCGCAACGCTGTCGATTGCGCGCTTTGGGATCTTGAGGCCAAGCAAACCGGGCAACGCGTCTGGCAATTGGCCGGATTGGCGCAGCCGGAGCCGGAAATCACCGCCTATACCCTGTCGCTTGATACCCCCGAAAAGATGCAGGCGCAGGCCGCGCAAAACGCCCATCGTCCGGTGTTGAAGATCAAGCTGGGCACGCCCGACGATATGCCCCGCCTTGAGGCCGTGCGCGTCGGCGCACCAGAGGCGAAGATCATCATTGATGCCAATGAAGGCTGGAGCGCCGAGGTGTATGCCGATCTTGCGCCGCATCTGGTGCGTCTTGGTGTCGTGCTGGTGGAACAGCCCTTACCCGCAGGCGAGGACGCGGCGCTGATCGGGATGGATCGGCCGGTGCCGGTCTGCGCCGACGAATCCTGTCATGACCGCGCCAGCCTTGCCGGGTTGAAGGGCAAATACGATGTGGTGAACATCAAGCTCGACAAAACCGGCGGCCTGACCGAGGCTCTGGCCCTGCGCGATGCGGCGCTTGCGCAAGGCTATCAGGTCATGGTTGGCTGTATGGTCGGATCAAGCCTGGCGATGGCCCCCGCGACCCTTCTGGCGCAAGGCGCAGCGGTGACAGACCTTGACGGGCCGCTTCTTCTGGCCGAAGACCGTGAGAACGCTTTGATATTTGACGCCGCCGGGGTGCACCCGCCCGGGCCCGAGCTTTGGGGATAAAACCATGCGCACTGTTTATGTAAACGGCCAGTACCTGCCTGAGACCGAGGCAACCGTTTCGATCTTTGACCGCGGTTTTCTTATGGCAGACGGGGTTTATGAGGTGACCAGCGTGCTGGGTGGCAAGCTAATTGATTTTGGTGGCCATCAGGCCCGGCTTGAACGCTCGCTCAGCGAGTTGGACATGAAAAAGCCCGCCGCCTTTGATGATCTGCTTGAGATCCACCGCGAATTGGTGCGCGTTAACGACATCGAAGATGGCCTTATCTATCTGCAAGTCACCCGCGGCAGCGATGGCGACCGCGATTTTGCCTTTCCTGATCCCGAGACCACCGAACCGACGCTTGTGCTGTTTACGCAGTCCAAGCCCGGTCTGGCCAATAGCCCTGTTGCGAAAACCGGGCTTCGGATCGTGTCGATCGAGGATA
>CBDTZA010000121.1:0-5958 GCA_965364785.1 uncultured Roseovarius sp.
GCCCCAAGACGGATTCGAACCGCCGACCTACTATTTACGAAACAGTTGCTCTACCAGCTGAGCTATTGGGGCTACGCCGTTGCGCGTTTAAACGTTCCGATCAAACCGCGCAAGGCACGATCAGAACGGAATCTCGTCGCCATCATCGCACAGGCAATTGAAACGCCTCTGGTGTTCATCATCGTGGTCAGCATCGTCTTGCCGCTGATGGGGCTGGTGTTTGAGGCCCTGTCGATGGTTCTGATCATGGCCCGCACCGATGCGCGCCATAATCATGGCCTGGCCGAGGACAAGCCGCGCGATCCGATGCTTATGGATTTTGTCGAGCTACGCCGCAGGATCGGGTTTGACACCTATTATCAGGCCTCATCTGCGTACAAGTCGTCGTTCCGTTCATCCTGGGCACGCCTGCCGGGCAAATAAAACCCCCCGGCGCAGCGGCTGCACCGGGGGGCTATTGGGTTACCTGAGATCAGGGTTTAGGCGTTGGGCAGGATAACAATTTCCACCCGGCGGTTCTGGCGTTTGCCCTGTTCGGTCAGGTTCGACGCGACCGGCTGATCTTCGCCACGTCCGATGGTGCGCACGCGCGACAACGGCACCCCGCCTTCGAGAAGAACATCGGCCACAGCATTGGCGCGGCGCTCTGACAGACGCTGGTTATAGCCTGCTTCGCCGGTGCTGTCGGTGTGGCCGACGACCTGAACGGTGCTGTTGGGATAATTGTTCAGGCTTCTCGCCACGGTCAGAAGATCGCCGCGCAGGCCCTGATAGATCGTGGTGCTGTTGACATCGAACAGGATATCCTGCGGCATGGTCAGGATAAGACGGTCACCAGTATTGGTGATCTGAACGTCATTATTCAGTTGCTGGCGCAATTCAGCCTCCTGCCGGTCGAGCGCGGAGCCGATCACCGCACCGCCCGCAGCCCCGATGATGCCGCCGATGACGGCTCCCTTGAGGTCCTTGTTACTGACAGCGGCCCCAGTGCCCGCGCCAATGATGCCGCCCAGGATCGCGCCCTGCTTGGCTTTCTGGTTCGGATCAGTGCCGGTGTTATAGGTCGGATCGGTACAGGCGGTCGCCAGCAAAAGGGATACGCCGGAAAGAAGCAGAAGGGGTTTGCGTGCTCGGATCATTTTATGGTCGCCTTGTTGTTAAATCTGCCCGATCTGTCGGGTTTGGCGCGATGATATGCAATAACACGCCTACGCCCAAGGGTATTCCGGGGGGAAACCGGCGACATTTCGCGCAAATTGCGCCTTTGCCTAGCCTTCGGCCCGCGCGCTTTCCCAGGCGAGCATCGCGCGCTTGACCGGCAGGCCCCAGTGATAGCCGCCAAGCGCGCCGGATTTGCGCAATGCCCGGTGACAGGGGATCAGAAAGCTGACCGGATTGCGCCCCACGGCTGTGCCGACGGCGCGCACCGCGCGGGGGCTGCCGATGGCCTGTGCGATCTCGGAATAAGTGGTGACATGGCCGGTGGGCACCCGAAGCAGCGCCTCCCAGACCTTGATCTGAAACGGCGCGCCGATCATGTGAAGCGCGGTTTCGCCCTTGCCCGCAAAGGCGGCGCTGACCCATGGCGCGATGCGCTCGGGCGCGGGTTCAAACCTTGCGCCGGGCCAGCGGGCCTTGAGGTCGTCAAAAGCGGCGTTGCGTCCGCATTCCTCGCTAAAGGCCAACCCGCACAGCCCCTTGTCGGTGCCCATCGCCAGGGTTTCGCCAAAGGGGCTATCAAACCAGCCGTGATAGATTGTCAGGCCCTCGCCGCCACGCGCGAATTCGCCGGGGCTCATTGCCTCCCACCGCAGGAAAAGATCATGAAGCCGCCCCGTGCCGGTCAACCCGGCGGCATCGGCAACCTCAAGCGTGGTAAAGCGTTGCGCCAGAAGGGTCTTGGCATGGTCAAGCGTGAGATACTGCTGATAGCGCTTGGGCGAGACGCCGACCCAGGCCGAAAACAGCCGTTGAAAATGCGCGGCACTCATGCCCATTTCGCCCGCGAGCCGGTCAAGCGGCAGGGCCTCGCCGCCCTGATCAATCAGCTCGATAGCCCGCCGCATGACGTGAAAATGATAGGCCTGATCGGGCGCATTGGCATTCATTGGAAATCCTCCGGTTTCAGACAGGATAAACAGCATCCCGCCCGCACGCGACCCGGATAATGCGCATTGAGGGCGCCGCCGATGCACAAAAAGTCGGGTCACACCCATTGCACGGGTCGGGGGCTTGCGGCAAAAGGCGTTTATGGCAACGCAACTAGATTATCATAAAATCCGCGAGATTTTTGGCCGGTTTCACGCCGCCGATCCCGAACCCAAGGGCGAGCTTGACCATGTCAACGCCTATACGCTTGTGGTGGCGGTGGCGCTTTCGGCGCAGGCCACCGATGTGGGGGTGAACCGCGCCACGCACGCGCTTTTCAAGATCGCCGATACGCCTCAGAAGATGCTTGATCTGGGCGAAGAGGCATTGATCGAGCATATCAAGACCATCGGCCTTTATCGCAACAAGGCCAAAAATGTGATCAAGCTGTCAAAAATTCTGGTCGAGGACTATGACGGCGTGGTGCCCAATTCTCGCGCGGCGCTGCAATCGCTGCCGGGGGTGGGGCGCAAGACCGCGAATGTGGTGCTCAACATGTGGTGGCGGATGCCCGCACAGGCGGTGGACACGCATATCTTTCGCATCGGCAACCGCACCGGCATTTGTCCGGGCCGCGATGTGAACGCGGTCGAGCGCGCGATCGAAGACAATATTCCCGCCGATTATCAGCTTCATGCGCATCATTGGCTGATCCTGCATGGGCGTTATACCTGCAAGGCGCGCAAGCCGCTTTGTACCACCTGCATCATTCGTGACTTATGTGAATTCGAGGATAAAAACCTATGACAAAATACCAAGCCGTCGGCGTTGGAAACGCCATCGTCGATGTGATCAGCCAATGCGATGACCGCTTTCTGTCACGTATGGGCATCGACAAAGGTGTCATGCAGCTGATCGATGAAGAGCGCGGCGAGCTTTTGTACGGCGCGATGGAAAACCGCACTCAGATGCCGGGCGGATCGGCGGCGAATACGATCGCGGGACTTGGTGCGCTTGGCCTGACCACGGCGTTCATCGGGCGGGTGCGCGATGACGAACTGGGCCGGTATTATGCTTCAAGCCTGACCTCGGTGGGCACCACATTCGTCAACGAGCCGGTTCAGGGCGGCGAGGCGCCGACCTCGCGGTCGATGATCTTCGTGTCGCCTGATGGCGAGCGCTCGATGAATACCTATCTCGGGATTTCCACCGATCTTGGCCCCGAGGACGTGCCCGATAATGTCGCCGGTCAGGCGCAATTGCTGTTTCTTGAGGGATATCTTTACGACAAGCCGCAGGGCAAGGAGGCGTTCCTTGCGGCGGCGCGGGCCTGTCGCGCGGGCGGTGGACGGGCCGCGATTTCGCTGTCTGATCCGTTTTGCGTCGACCGGCATCGCGATGATTTCCGCGAGTTGGTGCGCGAACTCGACATCGTGTTCGGCAATGAGCATGAGTGGAAATCGCTTTATCAAACCGAAGATCTTGGCGCCGCTCTTGAATTGGCAGCGGCGGAAAGCGGGCTTATTGTCTGCACGCGCTCGGGCCATGATGTGGTTGTGGTTGAAGGCGACCAGAGCGTGTCCGTGCCGGTGAAAGAGGTGGTGCCGGTCGATGCCACAGGGGCGGGCGATCAGTTTGCTGCCGGGTTCCTTTACGGCGTCGCCACCGGCCAGACGCTTGAGGTGTCGGGGCGCATGGGCTGTATCGCGGCGGCTGAGGTGATCGGCCATTACGGCGCCCGCCCTGAAGCGGATGTCGCGGCGATGTTCCGCGACGCGGGTCTTATCTAGGGCGCTCAGCCAAACTTACGGTTGGCGCATATAAAAACGGGCGGGGAAATGCACCCCCGCCCGTTCTTTTGTCCAGAGGTCCGCGCTACTTGTCGCGGAACTGGGCCTGGCGTTTTTCGGTAAAGGCCGCCATGCCTTCTTTCTGATCTTCGGTCGCAAACAGCGAATGGAACACGCGGCGTTCAAACAGCAAGCCTTCGCGCAGCGTGGTTTCATAGGAGCGATTGACCGCCTCTTTCGCCGCCATCACGGTGATCATCGACTTTTCCGCGATCTTCTGCGCGGCGTTCATCGCCTCTTCCATCAGCTTTTTGGCGGGCACGACGCGGCTTACGAGGCCAGAGCGTTCGGCCTCTTCGGCATCCATGAACCGCCCGGTAAGGTTCATGTCCATCGCCTTGGATTTGCCGACAAACCGGGTCAGGCGTTGCGTGCCGCCAAGACCGGCGATGACGCCAAGGTTGATCTCGGGTTGACCGAATTTGGCGGTGTCCGAGCAGATGATGAAATCGCACATCATCGCAAGCTCGCATCCGCCGCCAAGCGCATAGCCGGACACGGCGGCGATGATCGGTTTGCGAATCCGCGCAATCGCGTCGCTATCCGCTGTGAACAGGTCTTCGGTGAAGACATCGACAAAGCTTTTCTCGCTCATCATCTTGATGTCGGCCCCGGCGGCAAATGCCTTTTCCGAGCCGGTCAACACGATACAGCGCACCTTGTCGTTTTGTTGCGCCTCACCAAGGGCGGTGGCCAACTCTGACATGAGTTGATCGTTCAGCGCATTAAGCGCGTCCGGCCGGTTTAGTTTGATGAGGGCTACGTGGTCTTCTATTTCGACGATGATCGTCTCATAGGCCATGAAATCTGCTTTCGCTTGTTTCCGTCAGACTTGATTCATTACCACTGTCAGCCGCCGGTTCAACCTATCTTTGACATAGGGGGCAATAGAAGCTGGATCGCCCCGACTGTACAACGCGGGTGATATGGCCGGTGCAGCCGGTGCCACGGCAGGGTTCGCCCTCGCGGTCGTAAACATCGAAATTATGTTGAAAATAGCCCAATTCGCCGTCGGCCTGGCGGAAATCACGCAAGGATGATCCACCCGCCAGGATTGCATCGCCAAGCACGTTACGGATGATCGGAACAAGGCTTGCGGCGCGGGACGCAGAAATGTTGCCGGCGCGTCGTTTGGGCGAAATATGCGCCCGAAAGAGGGTTTCGCAGACGTAAATATTGCCCAATCCCGCAACGATTCGCTGATCCAGAAGGGCGGATTTGATCGGCGTGTTGCGACCCTTGAGGGTCTCGGTGAGATAGGTTTCGTGAAAGGCGTTGCCCAATGGCTCTGGCCCCAGCTTGGCCAGAAGGGGATGCGCCTCGGCGCTGGCGGTGTCCATCAGGTCCATCGCGCCAAAGCGGCGGGGGTCGTTAAAGGTAATCCGCGCGCCGCTCTCCATATGAAACACGACATGATCGTGCTTTTCGGGGGCGGGGTGATCGTGGACAAAGCGACCAAGAGGGTCACCCGAAATCAGCATCCGCCCCGACATGCCAAGATGGATCAAAAGCGTCTCACCCGAGGCCAGATCGGCAAGGATGTACTTTGAACGCCGCCGCAGCCCGAGCACCTTTTGCCCGGCAAGGTGCGCGGCCATATTCGCCGGGAACGGCCAGCGAAGATCGGGGCGGTTGATATCGACGCGCGCAATGATGGCGCCTTCCATCACCGGGGCAAGGCCGCGGCGCACTGTCTCAACCTCGGGTAATTCGGGCATATTGGACCTAATCTTGCAAAAGGGGCGCATTGTAACCCGGCCCCGTCGCTCTATAAGAAGACCGAGACGCAAGGAACGGCAAGACCCATGAGTGATAAAACCACCCATTTCGGATTTGAGACGGTGCCCGAGGGCGAAAAGGCCGGGCGCGTGCGCGGAGTCTTTGGCAATGTGGCCGGCAAATACGACGTGATGAACGACGCGATGAGTATGGGCATTCACCGCATCTGGAAGGATGCGATGATGGATTGGCTTGCGCCGCGCGCCGGTCAAAAGCTTTTGGACGTGGCGGGCGGCACCGG
>CBDTZA010000122.1:0-5958 GCA_965364785.1 uncultured Roseovarius sp.
TAGGCAACCCCGCCCGGCGCCTTGTTGGTATAGACCCCGTCGACCGCCACATAGGCGACCGGAATGTCATAAGACCCCATGCAGATATGGAAAAAACCGGCCGGAAACTTGGTCGGGTCGGCGCAGGCATCAAACGCGCCGTGATCGGCGGTGACTTTGGCCTCAAGCGCGGTGATCTTGCCGTCTTTGGTTGCCGAAATCCGCCCCTTCATCCAATAATCGCGGGCAAAGGCGGTCGCCATCAGGTTTTCCATCCGGTCCTCGACCCATTTCACCGGCTTGCCGGTAACGATCGAGGCGACGATCGAGCAGACATAGCCCGGATAAACCCCGACCTTATTGCCAAAACCGCCACCGATATCGGGGCTGACGACGCGGATGTTATGCTCTTCAATGCCCGACAAAAGCGAGGCGACGGTGCGCACCACATGCGGCACCTGAAAGGTGCCATAGAGGGTCAGCTTGCCGTTCACCTTGTCCATCGAGGCGACACAGCCGCAGGTTTCAAGCGGGCAGGGGTGGGTGCGGTGGTAATAGATCATCTCTTCGGCCACCACATCGGCGCTGTCGATCACCTGTTCGGTGGCGGCCTTGTCGCCCTCTTCCCAGAGGAAAATGTGGTTGGGGTGGCGGCGTTCACCATGTGCGCCGCTGGTTTCCCCCGCGATATCCTCGCGCAGGATGACATCGCTTTTCAGAGATTCGAACGGGTCGACGATTACCGGAAGCTCTTCATATTCGACCTCGACAAGCTCGACCGCGTCGGCGGCGACATAGCGGTCACGCGCGACGACATAGGCGACCTCTTGCCCCTGAAACAGCACCTTGCCATCGGCCAGCACCATCTGTTTGTCGCCCGCCAGTGTCGGCATCCAGTGCAGGCCGAGCGGTTCAAGGTCCTTGGCGGTCAGCACGGCGACAACCCCATCAAGCGCAAGCGCGGCGCTTGCATCAATGGATAGGACACGCGCATGGGCATAGGGCGAGCGCACGAAATCGCCGTGCAGCATGCCGGGCATCTTTATGTCATCGACATAGTTACCCTTGCCTTGGGTAAAGCGGGCATCCTCGACCCGCTTGCGTGAACAGCCCAGGCCCTTGAGCTTGGCAACGCGGTCTTCGCGATCTGGTGTCAGGTCGTTCATTGCGCGGCCTCCTTGGCGGTGTTGATGTCACTTGCCGCGGCAAGCACGGATTTGACGATGTTCTGATAGCCGGTACAGCGGCACAGATTGCCCGCCATGCCAAAGCGCACGTCCTCTTCGGTCGGATTGGGGTTTTCCTCCAACAGTTTGGCCGCGCGGGTGATCATGCCGGGGGTGCAAAAGCCGCATTGAAGCCCGTGATGTTCCTTGAATGCCTCTTGCAACGCGTGCAGGTTATCAGGGCTGCCAAGCCCCTCAATTGTGGTGATCTCTGCGCCATCGGCCTGAGCGGCGAAAACGGTGCAGGATTTGACCGACTTGCCGTTCAGCGTCACCGTGCAGGCGCCGCAATGCGAGGTTTCACAGCCGACATGCGGCCCGGTGATGTTAAGGCGTTCGCGCAGCACATAGATCAGCAATTCGCGCGGCTCTGCCAGAATATCGTGGGGCTCGCCGTTTACAGTAAGGGTGATTTGCATTTTCTTGGTCATGGTGGTCTTCCCTCTCAGGATCGGCCCCAGGCGCGGGTGATGGCGCGGGCGATGATGGTGGCGGCGAGGTGACGCTTGAAGGCGACGGGGCCGCGATTGTCCTCGGTGGGGTCAATATCGGCGAGGGCGGCGGCGGCGGCCGATTTTATGGCGTCCGCACCCACATCGGTACCGACAAGCGCGGCGCCTGCGGTTTGCGACCAGACCGGCACATCGCTGAGGTTGGTCATGGCGATCGAAGCGGCGCTGCATTTTCCATCCTCGCGGGTCAGCATGACGGCGGCGGCAGTGGCGTAATCGCCGATCTTGCGTTTCTGTTTTTCGTAGGAAAAACCACCCTTGGGGCGATCAAAGCTTATCGCGGTCAGGATCTCGTCATCGGCGCGTGCCGTCATATAGGCCGAGTCGTAAAACGCGCGCGCCATAACGGTGCGCGCACCCTCGGGCCCCTCAAGGTGAAATGTTGCGTCAAGGCATTGCATCAGCGCCGGCATGTCATTGCCGGGATCGCCATTGGCCACATTGCCGCCGATGGTGCCCATGTAGCGCACCTGCGGGTCGGCGATCTGAAGCGCGGCTTCGCCCAGGATTGGCGCGACGCTCATCCGCGCGTCACTGGCAATCAGCTCGTGTTGCGTGACCATGGCCCCAAGGGTGATACGGTTGCCCTTGATGGTGATACCGCGCAGGGCGTCGATCGCCTGAAGGTCAATCAGATGCGGCACCTCGGCCATGCGCAGCTTCATCATCGGAATAAGGCTGTGCCCGCCTGCAATGACGCGCGCGTCATCGCCATGTTGCTGCAAAAGCGCAAGCGCAGAGGGCAGATCACCGGGGCGGTGATACTCGAAGGCTGTTGGTATCATGTGGCGTCTTCCCCCAAAGACGGGGCCGTTGGTGCGACCCTTGTCAATGAGTGTATGCGGGCGCGCGCCGCTGTCTGCCAAACTGTACCCAGTGCCGCCTTGCGTTGCACGAAATGCGAATTGCTTGCACGAGATGCGAAAGCGCGCTCAGCGGGTTAAAGCCCAAGCGCCTCGCGCAGCACGGGCGCGGGGGCGGTCTCTTGCGATGGGGTCGCGGGCTCAGGTGCGGTGGTCGTGGCCGCCGGAGTCAGAAAAGTCACTCTGGAAAGCAGGAACGCGCCGCAGAGCACGAAGCTGCTGAGCACGAAGCTGCTGAGCGCGACGCCGATGGCGAGGGTTTCATTGCCGATCAGCGGCCCGATCTCGTGCAGGCTGTCCACCGCGACAAAGCGCGTACCCGAGATGGCGGCGAAATGCACGGCAAAGACCGAGCCGCCGAAACAGACCGTCCCCAGCAGGATATTGCGATGGCGTCGCTGGCCATAGGCCACCCAGAAGGCCGCGATGTTGAGGGCGCAAGAAGCCAGCACCGCCATGCTCACCCCCGGCACGGTATAGACCGCGCGGCACAGCTCTAGACCGGACATGCCAATGTAATGCATCGCCACCACGCCAAGCCCGACAATCCCCCCGCCAGCGTCAGAATCAGCGGCGTGCGGCGGTAAAAATGCAAAAGCAAAAGCGCCGATCGACCATCAGAATGGCCACCAGAGCCGAGCCGAGCATGATCATCGCATCATAGTAAATCGGGATCGGAAGTTGCAGCCCAAGCATCGCCACGAAATGCATCGACCAGATGCCCCCGCCAAGCGCCACGGCGGCCAGACTAACCGAGAGCTTGCGCAAAACCACGATCTGTTCGGCGATTCCCCGGGTCAGGGAAAGCCCGTAAACCCCGCCACCATTGAGATGCTAAGCGAGGCCGCAACCAGCCAGAGGTTATGGGTGTAATCCAGAAATTCCATTCAGGTCCAAAAGGTTATACAGGTGTGTCCGGCGCGAGCATCGCCGTGCTTTTGCCATCAAAGCAAAAGCCTAGTGACCTGAGGGCAGGCTGACAAGGCTCTTGGAGGCGTGGCGCTAGTCCCCGCTTTCAAGCCGGTTCAGGCCGGCAATCAGATGCCCGCCGGTGTGGGCCTCGTCCATATGCTGGCGCAGGCGCTGGTTATAACCGCCGGGCGTGTTGAGCGCGTCCAGAAGGTCGCCGCAGGGGCTGCTCAAAAGGTTGGTGCCTGTGAGCATGCGCAAAAACGCCTCGCCCTGAGCGGGGTCAGAGACCCGGGTGGCCAGCCAATCGGCGCTTTGCCCCACCATGCCTGTGACAGGCGACAGCACCGCCTGCGCGCAAAGATAGGCGTCAAGCTCTGCCGCGTCGCTGAGGGCGAAGACCTGATTTTCGGGCTCAAACAGCATCGTGACCAAGCCGGTATCACCCAGTGCCAGAATGGGCGAGCCGCCCCGTGCAATTCCCGGAAAGGGCAGCATGATCGCCGCGCCGTGGGCCGGGGCCACCAATCGGGCAAGCGCGTCAAGCGGCATGTCGGCCATGAAGGAAATCACCTGTTGATCGGCGCGAAAGGTGAGACGCGACAGGATATCCGGCGCGGCCTCGGCCATCAGGCCAATGAAAATCGTGTCGCTCTGGTCAATCACGCCCTGATTGTCGGCGATGCTGACAGTGTCGAATTCCGCAGCAAGGCGGGCGGCGTGCGCCTCGCCGCGCTCGGACACAGTGATCTGGTGGCCGGCCCCGGCAATGCCGCGCACGGTGGCAGAGGCAATTGTGCCGGTGCCGATAAATCCAAGCCGCATGTCTAGATATCCTTCATCAGGCGCAGCGCGTCATAGATCGCCGCATGGGTGTTGCGCGCGCTGACCGCATCGCCGATGCGAAACAGCTGAAACGCGCCGTCGGGGTTGGTTTTGATCACCTGTGGCGCGCCGTTGATCAGGGCGCTGTGATCGACCTCGCCAAGGTTGCGCGAGAGCGGTTTGAGGTCAAAGTAAAGATCATCAAGCGGCAGGGTGCCATGATTGACCACGATCTGATCAACCTCGCGGGTATAGCTGTGATCGGAATAATCCGTGCCGATGGTGGCTAACAGGCGATTGCCCGCGCGCGTGACCGACATGAGGCGGCGCACGACGGTCATGGTCACGTCTTTGTCCTGAAGGCTGCGCATATAGGGCACAAGGTTCATGCCCATCACCTCGGGGGCAAAGCTTCGGTCTGGGGTCATGATCTCAAGCGTGGCACCGGCATCGGCCAGCACCTCGGCGGCCTGCATCGCGACATGATCGCCCGCATCGTCAAACAGCAATACCTCGCGCCCCGGCTTGGCATCGCCCGACAGGATATCCCAGGCGGTGACCGTAAGGTCATTGCCGCCCTGCAGGATGTCATGCTGCGGCAGGCCGCCGGTGGCGACAATCACCACGTCAGGGGAAAGTGACGCGATATCAGAGATTTCGGCGAAGGTGTTGAAGTGAAACATCACGTCGCGCGCGGCGCATTGCGCCATGCGCCAGTCGATGATGCCGATCATCTCGGCGCGGCGCTTGGTTTGCGCGGTCAGGCGAACCTGACCACCGGGTTGATCGGCGGCCTCAAACACGGTGACGCGGTGACCACGGGCGGCGGCGACGCGCGCGGCCTCAAGCCCGCCGGGACCGGTGCCGACCACCACCACGTTACGCGGCGTTGCGGCGGCGGCGATCACATGCGGCATGCTTTGCTCGCGCCCCGTGGCGGCATTGTGGATGCAAAGCGCCTCGCCACCCTGATAGATCCGGTCAAGGCAATAGGTGGCCCCGACGCAGGGGCGGATGTCGTCTTCGCGCCCCGCCATGATCTTGTTGACGATATGCGGATCGGTCATATGCGCGCGGGTCATGCCGACCATGTCAAGCTGTCCGCTGGCCACGGCATGGCGCGCGGTGGCCACATCGGGGATGCGGGCGGCGTGGAATGTTGGCAGGCCGACCTCGGCGCGAATGCGGCCTGCAAAATCCAGATGCGGGGCATAAGCCATGCCTTGCACCGGGATCACATCGGTGAGCGAGGCATCGGTATCGACGCGGCCCCGGATCACGTTGAGAAAATCGACCATGCCGCTGTCACGCAGGCGCTTGCCGATCTCGACACCGTCGCTGCTGGTGATGCCGTTGGTGGCCAGATCATCGGCGGTATAGCGCAGGCCGACGATGAAATCGGGGCCGACGCGCGCGCGAATGGCACGCAGCACATCAAGGCTGAACTTCATCCGCGCGGCAAGATCGCCGTTATAGGCCCCCTCAAGCGTGTTCTGGCGCGGTGACCAGAACGCATCCATCAGGTGGCCATAGGCCTCAAGCTCGATCCCGTCGAGGCCGGCGGCCTGCATCCGCTCGGCGGCATCGGCGTAATCGGTGATGATGCGCGCAATATCCCAATCCTCCATCACCTTGGGAAAGGCG
>CBDTZA010000123.1:0-5940 GCA_965364785.1 uncultured Roseovarius sp.
GTTGATCAGAACACCTTTGGCGCCACGCAGGCTGATTTCATCCAGAAGCGGGTTGGCAATGGCTTTTTCGGCGGCCTGAATGGCACGATCTTCGCCGCTATCCTCGCCGGTGCCCATCATCGCCTTGCCCATTTCGTCCATGACAGCGCGCACATCGGCGAAATCAAGGTTGATCAGGCCGGGGCGCACCATCAGGTCGGTCACGCCTTTGACGCCCTGATAAAGGACGTCGTCGGCCATGCTGAAGGCTTCGGTAAAGGTGGTCTTTTCATTGGCCAGACGGAACAGGTTCTGGTTGGGAATGATGATCAGCGTGTCGACCATCTTTTGCAGCGCCTCAATACCCTCTTCGGCCTGGCGCATGCGCTTGGCGCCCTCAAACTGGAACGGCTTGGTGACGACGCCCACGGTCAGAACGCCAAGTTCGCGCGCCGCCTGTGCGATGATCGGCGCGGCCCCGGTGCCGGTGCCGCCGCCCATGCCTGCGGTGATAAAGCACATATGTGCGCCCGCCAGATGGTCAACGATCTGCTCGATACTTTCCTCGGCAGCAGCCGCACCGACAGAGGCCCGCGCGCCGGCGCCCAGACCTTCGGTCACCTTCACGCCAAGCTGAATGCGGCTTTCCGAGTTACTCTGGCTCAGGGCCTGTGCGTCGGTATTTGCCACCACGAAATCAACCCCATCGAGTTGTTTTTCGATCATGTTGTTGACCGCGTTGCCACCGGCCCCACCAACACCGAAAACGGTAATCCGGGGCTTCAGGTCGTCATGTCCGGGCATAGTGAGGTTCAATGTCATTGCTCTGTCCGCCTGCTGTTGCGCCCGCATTCGCGAGCCGTTTTTTCCGCCTATTCAGTACCATTCTTACCGGGCGTTAACCCAAAGGTCACCAAAAAAACACTAAATAGACACCAAATATGGTCACTTTTTTGTCCTTATTCGCGGTATTTCGCCGATAACCCCATATATTGCGGTTACCAGTTGTCCTTGAACCACTTGACGGCCCGTTTCAGCGAACGCGCCGGGTAGCGATCAACCGGAATTTCAAAATCCCACCATTCGTCCTGCGGATTCGCCGCGAACAGGCACATGCCCACCGCGCTGGCAAATCCGGCGCCAGTGGCCGCCTGCGGCAACCCATGCACCCGCAAGGGTCGGCCAAGGCGGACCTGCTGGCCCAAAATCCTGCTGGCAAGCCCATCAAGCCCCGGTATCTGGCTGCCGCCACCGGTCAGCACGATCTGCTGGCTTGGCAGGTGGTCAAACCCGGCTGCATCAAGCCGCGCGCGCACCTCTTCAAGGATTTCCTCAACCCGCGGGCGCATGATCCCGATCAGCTCGGCGCGACTTACCGTGCGCCGGTCATGATCCCAATCGCCGGTATCGCCGCCGATCTCGATCATCTCGCGGTCATCCATGCCGGTGGCCACAACGCCGCCGTAAAAGGTCTTGATCCGTTCGGCGGTGGCGGCGGGCACCGACAGGCCCATCGAGATGTCGCTGGTGACGTGATCGCCGCCCATGCGCACGCTATCGGAATAGATCATGTGCTTTTTGATAAAGATCGACACGCCGGCCGATCCGCCGCCAAGGTCAATACAGGCAGCGCCCAGTTCCTGTTCGTCCTCGACAAGCGAGGCCACCCCGGACACATAGGCAGAGCTGGCCACGCCGGCCAGTTCCAGATCACAGCGTTTGACACAATAGGCCAGGTTCTGGATCGCGGCGGCATCGACGGTCAGCATATGCATGTCGGTCGACAGCACCTGCCCGATCTGCCCGCGCGGATCAATCAGACCAGAGCGGTGATCGAGCGCAAAATTGACCGGCTGGGCATGCAGAACCTCGCGGCCATCGCCATAATCCGGCACATCGCAGGCACTCAGCACGCGGCTGATATCCTGTTCGCTGACGGTGTGACCCTCAAGCTCGACCTGACCGGCCAGACCATAGGATCGCGGCGAGGCGCCCGAGAAACAGGCAATCACGTGATCGACCCGGATATTGGCCATTTTCTGCGCCGCCTGCACGGCGGTGCGAATGGCGCGCTCGGTTTCCTGCATCGCGTCGATTTCGCCAAAGCGCACCCCGCGCGAGCGTGTCGTGGCCGCCCCGATCACCCGAAACCCGGCCTGCCCGGCCATCGCGCCAACGCCCTCGGTTTCGTTCAGGCGCTCGGTGCCATCAAAGCGCAGCACCAGACAGGCAATTTTGGAAGTGCCCACATCCAGCACCGCCACCACGCCGCGTTGCATCGCCGCCTTGCGCATATGGCGCATCGCCCGCTGAGATTCATAGAGCTCGATCATCGGTTCAGTCCGCCCCTAAAGTCATATTTGTGATCCGCCACCATTCTTCCATGGCGGTTTCATTCAACCGGATGGTCGGGCGCGCGGCGATCCGCATATCGACCGCCACCAGGTCCCGTTCCAGCATGTCCTGTGCCGCGTTCAGCACCATCACCCGCTCCAGCGCGCGCACGGCCCCGGTTTCGGGCAGCATGATCCGCTGGCCGCTTTCCAGCACCAGATCCCACCGCCGCTCACCCATCCGCACAAGGCCGCGAATGTTCTGGGGCAAGGGCTGGGCCGCCTGTAAAATCTGCATGGCTTCTGCCACGTTGTCGGACGCACCTTCGCCCGCCACAACCGGCAGGCTGGCGCGGTCCTGACGCGAGGCAATCGCGCCGATCACCTCGCCCTCGATATCAATCACGTTCATCCCGTCGCGGGTCCGCCACAGGGCCACCGGCTGGCGCTCGGTGATCTCGGCCACCAGAACACCGCCCTGACGAATGCGCACCGCAGCCTCGGCCACGGCGGGCAGGTCTTCGATCATCATCCGGATTTCATCGAGGTTCAGGTCAAACGAGCTTGCCGGAAGGTCAAACGGGAAAATCTCGCGGATGTCCTCCTGAACGCCAAGGCTTGCGCCCTCGACCGCCAGCAGGTTGACCATGAATTCGGGCCGGGTTTCGATCTGGCGACGCACATCCGTGACCGCCAGCATCAGGCTTTCGCGCCGCTCCTGATCGGCGAAATAGCCCACCGTCAGCCCCGCCACCGCCAGCACCGGAATTCCGACACTCAGCAACCGACGATACATCGGCGTCAGCATCAGCCGCTGAAAGCGGTAGGACCAGCGCGACGGTGCCGGATCAATGCGCGGGATCACCTGTTGCATGACGCGTCCTCCACCATCCAGCGGCACAGGTCCGGGAATGTAATGCCAGCGGCCTGCGCCTGTTCGGGGGTGAGCGAGGTGGGGGTCATGCCGGGCTGGGTGTTGGTTTCCAGCAGGATAAGCCCGTCCAGCCCACGCGCCTCGTCCCAGCGAAAATCGGTGCGGCTTACACCGCGACAGCCCAGCATGACATGCGCGCGCAGGGCATACTCCATGCAGGCGTCAAAAATCTCTTGCGGAATCTCGGCGGGCACCACGTGACGCGAGCCGCCGGGCTTGTATTTGGCGTCATAGTCATACCAGCCATCGGTCAGGATATCGGTCACGGTCAGCGCACGATCGCCCACCACCGTGGTGGTCAGCTCGCGCCCCGGCGCGAAGGCCTCGACCATCACCAGATCGGGCATTTCATCGGATAGCTGCGGCGGCGCATTGGCCGCGTCATGCACAAGGTACACCCCAACCGATGAGCCCTCATTATAGGGCTTCACCACATAGGGCGGCGCCATCACATGCGCGGCGCTTACATCGGCCTTTTGCGCCAGAACGCTATCGACGACCGGCAAACCCGCCGCGCGATAGGCCGTCTTGGTCTTTTCCTTGTCCATCGCAAGCGCCGAGGCCAGAACGCCGGAATGCGTATAGGGCATCCCTATCCATTCCAGCAAACCCTGCACACAGCCATCTTCGCCCCAGCGGCCATGCAGGGCGTTGAACACCACATCGGGTGCGATCTCTTGTAAACGCGTGACGATGTCGTGGTCGGCGTCAACCTCTGCCACGTCATATCCTGCATCCCTCAATGCGGCGGCGCATTCACGTCCTGACGACAGAGACACCTCGCGCTCTGCCGAGGGGCCACCCATAATCACCGCCACTTTCGGGGTTGTCCTGCTCGAACGAACCACCTTGTGCCTCAATATCCCGGGTCTGTTTGCGACCCATGTTATTTGTTATCTGCCTGATTGACTTACGTCGGGGCCGTTTCGCCGACCCTCATAATTTCCCAGTGTAACTCTATTCCACTGTTTTGGAAAACCCTTTTTCGCACTTCTTCACCCAATCCTTCAAGATCGGCGGCAGTGGCCCCACCGGCGTTGATCAGGAAGTTGGGGTGCTTCTCGCTCATCTGTGCCCCGCCAAGGCGCGCGCCGCGCATTCCGGCCTCGTCAATCACCTTCCAGGCCTTGAGATCATGCACGTCATCGGCCCGCCCGGTCGAGCTAAAGCCCGCCGGATTGCGAAAGGTGCTGCCGGCACTGCGATCCTTTGTCGGCTGGGTCTCGTCGCGTTTTGCAAGCTGCGCGACCATCCGCGCATGAAGCTCTGCGGGGTCACCCTTTGGCGCCTCAAACGTGGCGTGGGTTATCACCCACCCTACCGGTAGATCGCTCTGACGGTAGTGAAAGTTGAGGTCGGCGGGCGTCAGTGTCACCACCCTGCCCTCGCGCGTCACGGCCTGTGCGCTTACGAAATGATCCGCTGTATAATGTCCGTAACAGCCGGCGTTCATCCGTACCGCACCGCCAATCGCGCCGGGGATGGTGCGCAGGAATGTAAGGTCAAGCCCGGCATCCGCCGCACGGCGCGCCACATGCGCATCAAGCGCCGCCGCCCCTGCGGTGACGCGGGTGCCCTCGATCTCGATGCTGTTAAAGCCGCGCCCAAGCCGGATCACCACCGCGCGAAGACCGCCATCGCGCACGATAAGGTTGCTGCCCACACCCATCGGAAAGACCGCGATACCGGCGTCAAGCTGGCCAAGGAAATCCGCCAGATCGTCAAGATCAGCAGGCTGAAACAACCAATCCGCAGGCCCGCCCACGCGCAGCCATGTCAGATCATCAAGCGCGCGGTTCGCCGTCAGCTTGCCGCGTGGGGTTGGAAGGTCAGTCATCTTGGCACCTGTAAACTCTGGCCCTTCCCCTACCCCGGAGCGGCAGAATTGAAAAGATGCAGAGCAACAAAGCCGTGCCAGTGCCGTCACGCGGGGGGCGCTGCAACGCGGGTTTGGGGCACTTTATATCAACCACATACTCTAACGATTGATGTTTTCGCCAACATCACCCAAGCGCCGCCCCGGGGGGCGTGACGGCGCTGGCACGGTGGCCTGCGGCCTTGATTCCGTGCTGGGCGCTTTTAGGTGACCGCAGGTTCATGCCAATGGGTTGCAGGCTTTCGCCCCACGTAGGTTGGGTGAAACCCACGCTTGAAATGACTAACTCGCTTATCCAGCAAGTTGGATCATCGCCTTGACGAAATCGGCTAGACCGCGAGCAAAGGCCTCCACTGGTTCGGTTTGTGCCGCGTATAAAACCGCGCCGCTACGAATGGCCCATTTGGTAGCTGTCGAGCCGACCTCTTCGGCGGCCTTTCTCAATGCAACGTCGCCAAGACTTCCTAAATAAGCAGTAAAGGCCTTTGCGGCGGTCCAAAGCCCATTAGCAATTTGCTCCAACCGCTTAGGGTTTGGCTCTGCCGCCTCAAGCTCTTCCCGCGCCTCTTCGACACCGAGCCGCACATCTTCAGAGAACTTTCTAGCTTCAAGGTTAACTGGGACAAGTCCCGGCGGCCCATTGTGTGACCGTTGCTCAAGACTAGCCTGCGCCAAAGTCAGCGCGTCAAAGTCCGATGTCAAACGGTCCGCTTCAGCCAGAAGTTGATAGCGACGCCAGATCAGGTTGATCCTCGGATTGACCGCCTTCGGCCCCTGATCCCAGACCTCAGGCTTTATCAGCGCGATCTTGGCGAGCA
>CBDTZA010000124.1:0-5936 GCA_965364785.1 uncultured Roseovarius sp.
CGGCGGGGCGCGCACCGCGCTTTTCAACTGGCTGTTTGCGCGGGGTCGTGGCGGAAAATTCCTGCTGCGGATCGAGGATACGGATCGCGCGCGCTCGACCCCGGAGGCAACGCAGGCCATTCTGGACGGTCTCGCCTGGCTTGGTCTTGATCATGATGGCGACGCGATAAGCCAATTTGAGCGCGCCGATCGCCACCGCGAGGTTGCACTTGAAATGCTGGAGGCCGGCAAAGCCTATAAATGCTTCTCAAGCCAGGACGAGATTCAGACCTTTCGCGACACCGCGCGCGCCGAGGGCAGATCTACACTGTTTCACAGCCCCTGGCGCGAGGCGACACCGGACATGCACCCCGAGGGCGCAGCCTATGTGATCCGCATCAAGGCCCCGCGCGCAGGCAACACCGTGATCCGCGACAGCGTTCAGGGCGATGTGACCATTCGCAATGATCAACTGGATGACATGGTGCTTTTGCGCGGCGACGGCAATCCGGTCTACATGCTGGCGGTGGCGGTGGATGATCACGATATGGGCGTGACCCATGTGATCCGCGGCGATGATCACCTTAACAATGCCGCACGCCAGATGATGATTTACGCCGCGATGGGTTGGCCATTGCCGGTCTATGCGCATATCCCGCTGATTCACGGGCCGGATGGCAAAAAGCTAAGCAAGCGCCACGGCGCGCTTGGGGTCGAGGAATACCAGAAGATGGGCTATCCGGCGGCCGGCATCCGCAACTATCTGTCCCGGCTTGGCTGGGGTCATGGCGATGATGAGTTCTTTAACGATGAGCAGGCAAAAGCGTGGTTCGAACTTGAGGGAATCGGCAAGGCCCCGGCGCGGCTGGATTTCAAGAAGCTAGAGAATCTCTGTGGTCAGCATATCGCGGCCACGCCCGATGCTGCAGTGCTGCATGAATTGAGTGAATTCCTGGCTGTAACCGGTCAACCGGCATTGAGTTCGGCGAAAACGACACTATTCTCCGAAGCTATGTATTGTCTGAAAGAGCGGGCCAAGACCTTCCCGGAACTCCTTGATAAGGCAGAGTTTATCTTGGCGGACCGCCCAATTCAACCGGACGAGAAAGCCACCGCGCAGCTTGATTCTGTATCCCGTGGTATACTGAAAGAATTGACGCCGCAGCTGCAAAATGCTACTTGGACGCGTGGCGATCTGGAAGCCTTGACCAACCACTTCGCCGAAGACCAAGGAATGAAGTTCGGCAAGCTGGCCGGCCCCCTAAGGGCGGCGCTTGCGGGGCGCAGTGCGACACCTAGCGTGTTCGACATGATGCTGGTTCTCGGGCGCGACGAAAGTATCGCCCGGCTGACCGACGCAGCCTCTGGCGGGTCTTAACCCTCTGGCAAGGCAATTACGTTTATCCAGTCCCCGGGCCGCAGGCTACGCGGACGTTGAGAGGGAGAACCCTGATGGCAGAAGGCACACGATCCGCGAAGCTTGAGGTTGACGGAAAGACTTATGAGCTTCCTATTTTCTCGCCAACGGCGGGTCCCGATGTGATCGACATCCGCAAGCTTTATGCGCAGGCGGGCGTGTTTACTTATGATCCCGGCTTTACCTCGACCGCATCCTGCGACAGCACGATCACCTTTATTGATGGCGAAAAGGGCGAGCTTTTGCACCGCGGTTATCCGATTGATCAGCTGGCCGAGAAATCGCATTACCTCGAAGTGTGCTATCTGCTGCTTTATGGGGAATTGCCCAGCCCCGCACAGCTTGAGGATTTTGAAGGCCGGGTGACCGGCCATACGATGATTCATGAGCAAATGATGTATCTTTTCCGTGGCTTCCGCCGCGATGCTCATCCAATGGCGATCATGGTGGGTGTGGTTGGCGCGATGTCGGCGTTTTATCATGACAGCACCGATATCAACGATCCCTGGCAGCGCGAAGTGGCCTCGATCCGGATGATTGCAAAGATGCCGACGATTGCGGCGATGGCCTTTAAATACACCATCGGCCAACCGTTTGAATATCCGCGCAACGATCTGGATTACGCCTCGAACTTCCTGCGCATGTGCTTTGCGGTGCCGGCCGAGAATTACGAAGTGAACCCGATTCTGGCCCGCGCCATGGACCGCATCTTTACCCTGCATGCCGATCACGAACAGAACGCTTCGACCTCGACAGTGCGTCTTGCGTCAAGCTCGGGGGCGAACCCGTTTGCCTGTATCGCGGCGGGCATTGCCTGTCTTTGGGGCCCGGCCCATGGCGGCGCCAATCAGGCCTGTCTTGAGATGCTCCAGGAAATCGGTACGCCTGATCGGATCCCGGAATTCATCGCACGCGCCAAGGACAAGGACGATCCGTTCCGCCTGATGGGCTTTGGTCACCGGGTCTATAAAAACTTCGACCCGCGCGCCAAGGTCATGAAACAGTCGGCCGATGAGGTTCTTGAATTGCTTGGGGTGGAGAACAACCCGACCCTGCAAGTGGCGAAGGAGCTTGAAAAAGCCGCCCTTGCCGATCCGTATTTCACCGAAAAAAAGCTGTTCCCGAATGTCGATTTCTACTCCGGCATCATTCTTGAGGCGATGGGATTTCCGACATCAATGTTCACGCCGATCTTTGCGCTGTCGCGCACGGTTGGCTGGATCTCACAGTGGAAAGAAATGATTGGCGACCCTCAACTCAAGATCGGTCGCCCGCGTCAGCTTTATAAAGGCGCAACCCTGCGCGATTATGTGGATATCGAAAACCGCTAAATCGCCCTTCACAGAGCGTTTTATTGGCCCGAGCCCTCAAGGCTCGGGCCTTTTTTTTTGCGTCAAGGCCCTAACCGGGCAATAGCCCCGCTCCGATCAGAGCGCCGAGTAGAAACGCCGGTAGCACAGCCAGAGCAGAATAGGCCAGAAGCTTGGCAAAGGAATAGGGCCGCTCGCCAAAACAGCGCCCGTCGATGCCCGACACAACGACGCGCTTGGGCTTGCCACCATAGCGGTAATGCAAAATCCAGAGCGGCAAAAGCACCCGGCGAAACCGAATCCCGGACATGTGCGCGTTATAGGTTACCTGATTGACCGTGCCGCCAATATCATCCCGGATGCGCTTTTCGATCTGTACCTTAACATCGCGGCTCAAGGCGGCAAGCCCGTCAGAGACCCGCGCGCCATGCAGCTCTGCCGCGAAGCCGGCGAGGTATTCGGGCTGATAGGGGCGAAGCCACTCGGGGTTGAACCCGTGCATGATCCCGTCGCGAATGGCGGGCGTCACATGATCCGAGGCGGCGATGATCACGTCGTCGAAGTTGAGGAAAAGATGGCCCGAAACCATAGTTGAATGCGCGTTCTTGCCACGGCCCGACCGCTTTGCCCCGATATAGTCAATCGCTTTGCTGGCGTCAAACGTCCAGAACGGGGCATAGACCGCCGCAAGATGCCCGGCTTGGGCGCGCGCCAAAAGGTCTGAAGGGGCGGCCCATCGACCGCGCAGCCAGCGCTCGATTGTGGCTTCGGCCCCGGCTTGGGTATTTCCGAACGGGATAAGTCCTGAGGGCACAAAATGCGCGTGCCCGCCAAACAGCACCACCGCCCCGTCGCAATAGGGACAGCGTTCCGATACCGCGCGTCCGACAAACACAACCTCGCCGCCACAGGTCTCGCACCGATGCGCATGGTCGATCTCGGGCGGCTCGTCTTCCCAGTCGCTGGGATCAAAGGCCTGTTCGCGGCGGGCATCAAGGCGGCCGTCATTGATGATGTCAGTCTCAGTCCCGCAGCTGTCACAGCGCAGGCCTTCAATTTCGGGCGCAAACTGTCGCTGGCCCCCGCAAACGGTGCAACGCAGCGCCGCCTGCACCGCCTCAAACCGGTCATCTCGCGTGTCGGGCAGGGTCATTTGTCAGAGGCCGCGATCATCGCAACCACCTCGATCACGATGCGGCCCCGCGCCATCAATCGCGCGGTTGCCCCGTCAAGATCGCCGGTTTTAATCCAATCGCCGAAGAAACTGCCGCTATAGGCGGTCAGCACCACCCAGATCGCCACAATCGACCAGCCGCGAATGCTGCGCAAAAGGCTGGGCGATTGCGCACGCATTTCGCCTTTGGCTTCAATGACCTGAAAGAATTTGCGCGCGGGATAAATACCGATCAGGGATAGCCCCACCACCGTCAAGCCCGCGTAAATCAGCGGTTCCATTCACATTCTCCGATCGGCCAGCCTAGCGCCCCTCAAACTGCGCCGGGCGCTTTTCCAGAAACGCCATCACGCCCTCTTTGAAGTCGCGCGATTGCCCGCAGGCGCCTTGCAGTTTCGCCTCAAGATCAAGCTGGCTGTCCATGCTGTTGTCCCAGCTGCCGCGAATGGCCGCTTTGACATGGCCATAGGTCTGGGTCGGGCCTTGCGCCAGATGCGCCGCGCGGGCCTGCCAGTGGGCGTCAAAACCGTCATCGGCCACCGCCTCCCAGATCATGCCCCAATCGCTGGCCTGGCGGGCACTGATCGGCTCGGCAAAAAGGGCGGCGCCCATGGCCTTGGCCGTACCCATCTGACGCGGCAGAAAATAGGTGCCCCCGGCATCGGGGATAAGACCGATGCGGGTAAAGGCCTGAAGGAAATAGGCGCGCTCGGTGGCGATGACCACATCCGCCGTGAGCGCAAGGTTAGCCCCTGCCCCCGCCGCAGGCCCGTTAACCGCGCTGATGGTCGGCACCGGGCAATCGGTGATCGCGCGCAGCATCGGCACATATTCGTCGCGCAGCACCCGTTCCAGATCAAGCGCCGTGGCATTGCCGCCATCGCTCAGGTCCTGACCCGAGCAGAACGCCTTGCCATTGCCAGTCAGCACCACAACGCGCGCACGGCCCCCGGCATAGCCAACGGCATCGGTGATCTCGGCGCGCATCAGGGTGTTGAGCGCATTCATCTTGTCGGGTCGGTTCAGACGCAAGCTGGCGATGTCTGCCTCAATCTCAAGGGTGATGGTCTGATAGTCTTTCACGGGTGCGGCCTCCGGCATGATTGGTCAGGCGCATCAAAGCGCAGCACGGGCCTCGCGCCAAGTAAAACCGCGCGTCACTCTTTCAGGATTTCGCGCAGCCGGGTTTCCTCGGCCTCGCTCAATTCCGCCACACCGGTTTCTGGCGTGGTCGAGCGGCGGCGCAGATAGACCCCGCCAAGGATCAAGCCAGCCCCAAGCATCAAGGGCCCGGCCAGCCAGAGCAGGATATTCGCCCCCCCCGTGCCAGGTTTGAGCAGAACATATTCGCCGTAGCGATCGACGATGAACTCAACCGTCTCATCGTTGCTGTCCCCCGCCACAAGCCGCTCGCGCACCAAAAGGCGCAGATCGCGCGCAAGCTCGGCGTGGGAATCGTCAATGCTTTCGTTGCGGCACACAAGACAGCGCAGGCCAGACGAGATGTCACGTGCCCGCGCCTCAAGCACAGGATCGTCAAGCATTTCGTCGGGCTGCACCGCCCAAAGCGGCGCGGCCATCAGGCAAAGCGCAAGGATAAGCCGCTTCATTCCGCGGGCACCCCGGTCGCGGGTGCAGGTCGTGCGCCCGCCGCGACCCGGTAACGCCGGTCGCTGAGCGACAAAAGCCCGCCAAAGGCCATAAGCAAGGCCCCGCCCCAGATCCAGTTCGCCAGCGGTTTGTAATAGCTGCGCACCGCCCAGCCCCCGCCTTGTTGTGGGTCACCAATCACCACATAGATGTCGCGCAGAAATCCGTTGTTCAGCGCCGCCTCGGTGGTGGGCATCTGGGCCACAGGATAGTTGCGTTTTTCGGGGTACATGGTCGCGATTTCACGGCCATCTTCGAATAGGGTAAAAGTGGCTTTGGTGGCGATGTAATTGGGGCCATTCAACCGCTCTACCTGATCAAGCCGCAGACCAAAGCCCGCTATTTCAAGGTCTTCGCCGATCTTGAGCACGCGAATATCCTCAACCTGCCAGGCCATCATCGCGGC
>CBDTZA010000125.1:0-5924 GCA_965364785.1 uncultured Roseovarius sp.
CCGACCGCACCACCGAGGATCGCGGCATGGTCGTACATACCGCGACAGCGGTGACGACGCAGGGGCGCAACGGGGTTCTGGTGGGGGGGATTCTGCTCAATCGGAACCTGGATTTCATCGACACGATCAACGCGCTTGTTTACCGCGCCACCGGCGATAGCGATGCGCGTCAGGGCACTGCGACGCTGTTCCTGGAGGATGTGCGTGTCTCGACCAATGTGCGCCTGTTCGAGGGCGAGCGCGCCCTTGGCACGCGGGTCTCGGCGGCGGTGCGCGGCGCGGTTCTGGACGGCGGGCGCATCTGGCTTGATAGCGCCTTCGTGGTCAATGACTGGTATATTTCGGCCTATGAGCCGCTGACCGATAGCTTCGGCAACCGCGTCGGCATGCTTTATGTCGGCTTTCTAGAGGCGCCGTTCACGGCCGTAAAACGCAGCGCCTATATCACTATTTTCGCGGCGTTCCTGGCCATTCTGGCCCTGACCATTCCGCTATTTTTGCGGCTGGCCGGTGGGATTTTCTCGCCGCTTGAGCGGATGACGCAAACCATGCGCAAGGTCGAGGGCGGACAGCTTGATGCGCGCATCGGGCCGGTGCGCTCGCGCGATGAAATCGGCGCGGTGGCGGCGCATCTTGATAGCCTGCTTGACCAAGTGCAGGAACGCGACCGCGACTTGCGCTCTTGGGCGGATGCGCTCAACACCCGCGTCGAAGAGCGCACGGCGGAATTGCGCGAGGCCAATCAAAAGCTGGAAACCACCTATCAGCAATTGGTGATGTCGGAAAAGCTGGCCTCGATCGGCGAAATCACTGCCGGGGTCGCGCATGAAATCAACAACCCGGTGGCAGTCATTCAGGGCAATGTCGATGTGATACGCCAGACCCTTGGGGATGGCACCGAGCCGGTGGAAACCGAATTGTCACTGATTGACCGGCAGGTCGGGCGGATCAGCGCCATCGTGTCCAAATTGCTGCAATTTGCGCGGCCCACCGAATTTGGCACGTTTGAGGAACAGGTGGATATCGCCACCGTGCTCAAGGATTGCCTTGTGCTGGTCGATCACGTGATCGCCAATGCGCAAACCCAGCTTTCTATCGAGATGTCTGAGGACACGCCGCTTGTGCGCATCAACCCCGGCGAATTGCAGCAGGTGATAATCAATCTTGTGGTCAACGCGGTGCAGGCGATGGGGGATCGCGGCGAACTTTCGATCAGCCTCTCCAGGCAGGATCGCGCAGGTCAGAGCGGCGCGGCGCTCATCATTGCCGATACCGGCCCCGGCATTCCCGCCGATAAGCTTGCCTCGGTGTTTGATCCGTTCTTTACCACCAAGCTTGGCGAGGGCACCGGACTTGGCCTGTCGGTCAGCCAGACCCTGATCCAAGGCGCGAAGGGGCTTATTTCGGTGCGCAACCGAAAGAGCGGCGGGGCAGAATTCACGGTCTGGCTGCCTGAAGATCCGGGTGATCTGACCTGAGCGCGAAGAGCGGTTAAAGCCCCCAGGCCGCACATTTGCGATCCACCGTCTTGCGCGCCACGCCAAGCCGTCTTGCGGCCTCGGCGCGGTTGCCGCCACAGGCATCGAGCACCGTCATGATATGGCGCTGCTCGACCAGTTCCAAAGTCTCAATCGCCTGCGCGCCGGTCATGTGACCGCTCCCGGCAAACTCATCCGGAAAGGCCCCGAGGATCACCGAGCGTTCAATCAGGTTGCGCAATTCGCGCACATTTCCCGGCCAGTCATAGCGGCTGAGCTTCAAAAGAACCTCTTCGTTCAGCTCAAGCGCCTTCATGCCAAGCGTTTTGGCGAATTCGCTCATGAAAAGCGCGGCCAGCTCGACAATATCCTCTTTGCGCTCTTTCAGAAGCGGCATCTCGATATTGACCACATTGATCCGGTGATAAAGGTCGGCGCGAAACCGGCCCTCGGCAACCGCCTGTTTCAAATCGGCATTGGTGGCAAAGAGAAACCGCAGGTTCAGCGGGATTTCGCGTTCCGACCCCAGCGGCCTGATCCGCTTGTCTTCCAGCACCCGAAGCAAGGCGGCCTGTACGTTCTCTGAAAGCTGCGCCACCTCATCAAGCAACAAAGTGCCGCCATCCGCATGCAACAAAAGACCGTCCTTGCGGTGGCTGTCGCCCTCGACCACGCCGAACAGGTCTTCTGCGATCCGCTCAGGCGAAATCGCGGCACAGTTGATCGCGACAAATGGCTTTTCCGCCCGGTCCGACATGCCGTGCAGGGTGCGCGCGGCGATCTCTTTGCCGGTGCCGCTGGCGCCGGTGAACAGCACCGAGGTGGGCAGCGGCGCCAGTTTGCCGAGCATCTCACGAACCGCCTGAACAGGTTTGGAATTGCCCAACAGCCGCCCACGCGCGGCGTGACCGCCCTCGGACAACTCGTGCCGCAAAAGATAGTTTTCCCGCCGCAGGTATTTGCGGTCAAGCGCGCGCGCCACCGCGTTCAGGATCTGATTGGCGCGAAACGGTTTAAGCACAAAGTCGGTCACGCCCGCCCGCAACGCCTTGATTGCGGTATCAAGATCGGCATAGGCGGTGATCAGGATCGTATCGGCGAAAAACCCGACAGGACGCTGTTCCTCAAGCCAATCCAGCCCGGTTTTGTCGGGCATGATATTGTCGAGGATCACCAGATCGAAATGCGCCTGATCAAGAATATCGCCCGCCTCGCGGCACGAGCGCGCCTGTTCGACCCGCTTACAGCGCGGCCCAAGGATCTTGACCAGAAAATTGCGCATACCCGGTTCGTCGTCAATCACAAGGACGGACGCCAATGCGAGGTTTTCACCGTAATCGTCGCGGTCTTCCTGCGCGGGCCTGCCATGCGCCGCGAAAGGGGTCATTGCGCCGCGTCACCAAGGCGAACCGCATCGCCCGCGCGCTTGGCTTCGGTCGTATACCCCGCCAATTCAATGGCATAGGGCGCGGCGGCCGCAATAATGGCGCAGGCCACAAAGGCCGTAATCATGGCTTTCATTTTTAGTTCTCCTGTTTGGCCGTGGCATCACGCAGGTAGTCTATCATATCGCGTCGGTCCTGCGCGGCCGTGATCCGTTGCATAGGCATCTTCGAGCCGGGAATATAGTGATCCGGCCCAAGATCAAACAAAGCGTCTATCGTGTCATCCGACCAGATAATATCAGATCCGGTCAGGATCTCGGAATAGGCATAGCCCGACACGGTGCCGGCCGGGCGTCCAAATACCCCATATAATGTCGGTCCCGCCTTGCGCGAGGGCGGCGGCGTCAACGCGTGACAGATCGAGCATTTGCGCATGAATTGCCGCTCGCCATTTCCCATCTCCTTGGGGGCGCGCAAAAAGCTGTGCTCGCTGGCGCCGGCCGGGTCATATTCGCTGAGCAAGGCCACCGGCCAGCCATAAACCACCTCGCTCAACCCGCCGGCATAGATCGTCTGACCGTCGGGCGAAAATGCAAGCGCCCAGACCGGGCCGCGTTGCATGGCGCGAAAATCGCGTGCGATCCGCCAGGCCTTGGTGTCGATCACCATGATATAGCCATGCCCGTCGCCCGCCGCCAGCTGATCCGTACCCGCATCATAGGCCAGCGACAGGATCGGGCGGCGATCAAGCGTGAAATCCGCCACAGTCTCGCCGGTCTCGGGCCGGATCACCCGCGTTGCGCCATCGACCGCGCCATAGGCCAGCCAGCCATCATCGGGCCCAAGCATGATCCGGTTCACGCCAAACCCCTGATTGATCACAACCCGAGGGCGCTTGCCCGCGTCGTGCCAGTGCCATTCGCGCACCGTGCCATCCGCGGAGGACGAATAAAGTAACGCGCCCGCCGTGCCAAAGGCCACATCGGTCACAGCGGCGTCATGCCCGGTCAGAAATCGTGGTTCGCCCCCTGTCAGCGGCCAGATCCCGATAGACCCGTCCCAGCTTGCCGAGGCGATCCATTGACCATCGGGCGACACATCAAGCGCCGCGATCTTGCCCTTGTGCCCTTCAAGGCGGGTGGCATCACCGCTTTGCGTGTCCCAGATCATCAGGGCAAAATCATCGCCGCCGGACACCAGCCTGGTCTCGCCCAGATATTCAAGGCTGATCACCGCCGCGCGGTGCCCTTCAAGCCAGCGAGGCATCCGCCCCTGCCAGAGACCGACAGAGTTGTCGAAACTGGCCGTGGCCACCTGTCCGGTCTGATCGTTCACGGCAATCCCCATGATCGGTCCGCCATGGCCTTTGAGCGTGGTAAAGTCCTGCGCGGCCAGCGGCGATGCAATCGCCACCAGCCCAAGACAGCACAGGCCTATCGCAAACCGGCGCATGGCTACTCTGCGGGGGTCGCTTTGCCGTCGGTCTGACCCTCGGCCTTGTGCACCTCTTCAAGCCAAAGACTATGGTGCTCGCGCGCCCATTGCTCTTCGACTTCACCCGATCCCATTGCATCATACGCGCCTTCCATCCCGACCGAGCCGATATAGATATGCGCGATGATGATCGCCATCAGCACAAAGGCCATGATCGAATGCCAGAGCGTCGCAAGCTGCATTTCCTCATGCGGCGCAAGCATGACCGGCAAATCGCCAAAGCCAAGCGCCTGCGGCAAGCCGGTCTGGTTGAGGATGGCAAAGGTCTTGGCAAACATCGGCAGCTCGAACGGGAACAACAGCGACAGACCGGTCACAGAGATCGAGGCGCCAAACAGGATCACCGACCAGAAGATCATCTTTTGCCCGGCATTGAACTTTTTGGCAGGCGGATGAACGCCCTTCTTGAAGATGCCACCGCCAACGGCGATCCATTTCAGGTCAGTCTTGTTGGGAATATTGTGCATCACCCACATGAAGAACGCCATCACGAGGCCAATCATGAAGGCCCATGAGATATTGTTGTGCACCCATTTCGACGCAATCGCCATGGTCGAGAACATCTCGTGCCCAAAGGCGGGGATAAGCACCTTGCGGCCAAACAGCGTGATCAACCCGGTAATGCCAAGCGCCACGAAAGAGCCCGCCATAAGCCAGTGTCCAAACCGTTCGATCGCCCGAAAGCGGGTCACGGTGCGCCCGGTCTTTTCGCCGTCAATGCGAATACGGCCGCGCAGCAAGAAGAACAGCGCCAGCAACACAATCGTGCCGCCCAAGAGGTAAGCGCCATATTGCGCCAACGGCCCTTTGCGGAATTGCAGCCATTTCATGCCGCCATCCTGGATCAGAACACGCGCCTCTGGTCCGCCGGTCGAGACGGTCACATCGCCCTTGCCATAGCGCAGCGCGCGCCAGACCTCGGAATCCGATGCGCCGCCAAGCGTGCCAAGCTGGTTCGCGGCCCCGGCGGCGCTATCGGGATCACCCGTTGCACCAGAGCGGAATGAATCGTCAATTTTCTCGCCGCGCTGACGGGCGAGAATATCGTCAAGCGTCTGCGCCCCACCGGTTGCCGAACGGTCCGATTGCGGCGCGTCAGCCACCTCTTGCGCGGCCAGCGGGACCGTCAGAAAAAGAGACACCAACAGCGTCATGAGAATGCGGGTCATCGCGGGTCATCCTGTCTGGGGATTTCAAACATAGGTGAGGTGGGCGACGTAGCCGCCGCCCACCCGATCCGAAAATGCGGTTGGGCGCACCGTTTCGGGTGCGCCCCTGACCAAAGGTCAGCCGCCTTTCTGTTCGTAGGCCGTGCCCCAGCCCCAGGCGCCCGAGCCGAAGCCGCGCGCCACGACACGCTCGCGGTAGATGCCCGAGACTACATCGCCATCGCCCGCCAGCAGGGCCTTGGTCGAGCACATTTCGGCGCAGATCGGCAATTTGCCTTCTGCAATCCGGTTGCGGCCGTATTTCTGGAACTCGGCTGCCGAGTGGTTTTCTTCGGGGCCGCCGGCACAGAAGGTACACTTGTCCATCTTGCCGCGGCTGCCAAAGTTGCCAGCCTGCG
>CBDTZA010000126.1:0-5906 GCA_965364785.1 uncultured Roseovarius sp.
CGTCGAATAGGCGAAGTGAAATGCGCATAGGCCTGAAGGGCAAGGCCGAAATGCCCGAAATTCTGCGGCCCATAATAGGCCTGCGTCATCGAGCGCAGGGTGGACATATTGATCACCTCGGCATGATCGGTGTCGCGCGCGGCATGCAACAGCGCATTCAGATGTCCGGTCTTGAGCACCTGCCCCTTGGCCAGGACAAGCCCCGCCGCCTCGGCCACATCGCGCAGGGAGTCAAGCTTTTCGGGCGCGGGTTCTTCATGGACCCGGAACAAAAGTCCCGATTTGCGCGCAATCAGCGCCTCGGCAGCGGCCACATTGGCCAGCACCATGAATTCTTCGATAAGTTTGTGCGCCTCAAGCCGGTCGGTGAAATTGACCGACAAAACCTTGCCTTCATCGCTTAGAACCACCTTGCGTTCGGGCAGGTCAAGATCAAGCGGCTGGCGCCGGTGGCGGGCTTTTTTCAGGGCATCATGCGCGGCGTAGAGCGGTTTGATCACCTCATCCATCAGCGGCGCGCATTGTTCGTCAGGCGCGCCATCCATCGCGGCCTGCACCCGTTGATAGGTCAGCGAGGCGACCGACCGCATCAAGCCGCGCTCAAACCGGTGAGCGATCTTGTCGCCATAGGCGTTGATCTGCATGCGCACGGCGATACAGGCGCGCGGTACGCCTTCATGCAGGCTGCACAGGTCGCCCGACAGACGGTCGGGCAGCATCGGCACAACCCGGTCCGGGAAATAGCTTGAATTGCCACGCTTGCGCGCCTCGGCGTCAAGCGCCGTGCCGGGGCGCACATAATGCGCCACATCGGCAATCGCGACCCAGATCACATGCCCGCCCTCGTTTTTGGGGTCGTCATCGGCATGCGCCCAACAGGCATCGTCATGATCGCGCGCATCGGCCGGATCAATGGTGATCAACGGCATGTCGCGCATATCCTTGCGCCCGTCCAGACCGGCAGGCGCCATCGCGTCGGCCTCGGCGATCACCTCATCAGGGAAATCATCGGGAATCCCGTGCTGGTGAATGGCGATCAGCGACACCGCCTTGGGCGCAGACGGATCGCCAAGACGCGCCACGACGCGCGCGCGCGGCAGGCCCATTCGCCCGGCGGGCCCGGCCTGTTCGGCCTCGACCAACTCGCCATCCCTGGCGCCACCAGTGGCATCGTTTGGCACCAGCCATTCCTTGCCATCGCCCTTGTCGATCGGCACGATCCGCCCACCGTCCGAGCCTTGGCGGAAAATCCCCAAAACTTTGTGCGGGTTGGTGCCGATGCGGCGGATAAGGCGGGCCTCATAATGATGCGCCTCGCCCTTGACCTCTTGCAGGCGCGCCAGAATGCGGTCGCCCTCGCCCAAGGCCGGATCACTTTCGCGCGGGATCAACAGAACGACCGGCTCGACGCCTTTGCCCTGCCATTCCAGCGGCTTGGCCAAAAGTTCGCCATCGGTGGTCTGGCCTTGGATCTGCAGCACGCTTACGGGCGGCAGGCGATCAGGGTCGCCATAGATTTTACGACGCTTTTCAAGATGACCCTCTTCCGCAAGCTCTTTCAGGATGCGTTTAAGGTCGATCCGCGCCGCGCCCTTGATGCCAAAAGCCTTGGCAATATCGCGCTTCGAGGTGAGGGTCGGGTTATCCGAAATCCATTGCAGAATTTCGTCTTTGTTTGGCATTTGGCTCATGGCATTGCCCTAGCACGAAGCAGACCCGCCGTCATCCGGGAAAACCGCGCCCAGATCCGCAACCGTATCGACATCGCGCAACAGGTCCACAAACGCCACGCGCCCCCCGCCGAGACTTTTGATTGTGTCGCTCAAGGCATGCTCGCTTGACCAGCGCACCCCCTGAAACAGCGTTGCGGGCACGCTCATGCGCTTTAGCCCGACAAGCCAATAGCCGCCATCGGGCGCCGGGCCAAAGACAGCCTCGTTGCGGCCAAGCGCATCGAAGGCGCGCGCAATATGGCCCGCCCTGACCCCCGGAATATCGGCCCCGATGATACAGACCGGCCCCGGCGGCCACGAGCGCATCAGCCGCGCCATCCGGTCGCCAAGATCGCCCTGCCCCTGCGCCACGCGGGCAAAGCGCGCGGGCCAGACCCGGCTTTGCAAGCCTTGCGCATCGGGGCTTACCGCCAGCGTCACCTGCCAGCGCGGATCGTCGATATGGCGCAACAGCCGCGTCACCTGATGACGAAACCACCAGGCCGCGCCGACCATGCCCATATCGCGCCCAAGCCGGGTTTTCACCCGACCGGGACGTGGCTCTTTCACCATGACGATCAGATGGTCGCGCATGATCTAGGCGAAATAGTCGTGCAGGATACGGCCATAAATAGCCTTGAGCGCATGTATTTGCGCCACCTCGGTGCGTTCATCGACCTGGTGCATGTTCTGTCCGACAAGGCCGAATTCCACGACCGGGCAATGATGTTTGACAAACCGCGCGTCCGAGGTGCCGCCGGTGGTCGAAAGCACGGGCACACGGCCGGTTTCGGCCTCAACTGCGGCGGCCACCAGATCCGACAGAACCCCCGGCGGGGTGATAAAGCTTTCGCCCGACACCTGAACTTTCATCTCGCCGGTCACGCCGAACTCGGTCGCGATACGGTCAAGCTCGGCCTGAAGCCAGGCGGACAGGGATGTGCTGTCATGGGCATCGTTAAAGCGGATGTTCACCGTTCCCCGGCAGGTGGCCGGGATCACATTGGTGGCCGGATTGCCGGTGTCGATGGTCACGACCGCGAGGGTCGAGGCATCAAAATGCGCAGTCCCCTGATCAAGTTCGTGACTGGCCAGCCGGTCCATCAGCCGCACCATCGCGGGCAACGGGTTTTTCGCACGGTGCGGATAGGCCGCGTGGCCCTGCACGCCGGTGATCGTGAACCACGCCGACAGCGACCCGCGCCGCCCGATCTTGATCATGTCACCAAGGTGCTCGGGGCAGGTCGGCTCGCCCACAAGGCAGACGCGCATCGCCTCGCCCTCTTTCTGCATCCAGTCAAGGATCGCCACGGTGCCATCAACCGCGTCACCCTCTTCATCGCCGGTGATGGTGACGATGACGGCGCCCCTGGGCGGTGTGGTACGCACGAAATCCACCGCCGCCGCGACAAAGGCCGCAACGCCCGATTTCATATCGGTGGCGCCGCGCCCCCAGAGCCAGCCATCCTTTTGCACCGCACCAAAGGGCGGCACACTCCAGGCAGCGGCGTCGCCCACGGGCACCACATCGGTATGCCCGTTAAAGCCAAAGGCGCGCGCGGCCCCCTTGTCGCCCCAGCGGGCAAACAGGTTGCACACCCCGCCCCGATCAATCCGGACAGTGGCAAAGCCCGCCTCGGATAGCACGCCTTCCAACAGGGTAAGCGCGCCACCCTCTTCGGGGGTGACCGAGGCACAACGCACCAGTTTGGCGGTCAGATTTACGGGATCAACAGGGTTATGGGACATCGGATTCTCATCTTGGTTTACAGGCGGTTTCAAGCGCCCTAGCGCGGATCAGGCCCAAGCGCAAACATCGCGCGGGGTCACACACCTCAAGATACCCTAGCGTAAAGCAGATTAAACCTTAACAAGAGCAATTTATTTTGGTAATCAATGCTTAATAAAAACACCCGAGGCAGGGCAAGACGAACCAGGGCCGCCAGATCCGCAAAGGACAATATGGCCCCAATACGAGCAGCAAGGCGCCACCAGGCACATCAAAAAGCGTCTTTGCAATTCACGGCTGACGGGGCAACCTGCGGTTGGTTTACTCTTTGCGCTGTCTCTGACCCAAGGTCGAGGCACACATGGTTGCAGGCGTAGAAATTCCAATTGATCGCGGGGCATCCGCGACAGAGATGGCACAAACGATCTTTGGTGACGGGGTACAGGTGATCAGCGCCTCCTACACCGGGGATCGCGATTCATCCGGCATCTATACCAACGGCAACAGCATCTCGCCCGGCGTTGTGCCAGGCGATACCGGTGTGATGTTCTCGACCGGAGATTTGCGCGGGTTTACCAACAATAACGGATTCCAGTCGAATCAAAGCGCCAGCACCACGACCAACTCGAGCGGGCCGAACGGGGTAGCGGATTTCAACGCCGCCGCCGGGGCGCGAACCTTTGATGCCTCATATCTCGACGTCGATTTCATCCCGACGGGCGATGTGATGACGATGCAATTCGTCTTTTCCTCAGAGGAGTACCCGGAATTTGCCGTCGGCGCGTTTCAGGATTTCGTCGGCGTCTGGATCAACGGCAACCTTGTGCCGCTCAGCGTGGGCGATGGCGATATCGACCCCAACAACCTGAATGCCGGATCGGCCAGCAACCTGTTCATCGACAATACCCAGGATCAGTTCAACACCGAAATGGATGGCTTTACCGCCACCCTGACCCTGACCATTCCGGTAAATTCCGGCCAGTTGAACTCGATTCGCATTGGCATCGCGGATGTCTCCGACAGCAATTATGATTCCACCCTCCTGATTGCCGGCAACAGCGTGCAGACCACGCTGGTGGCGCTGGATGACAGCACCACGCTTTTCCCCGATGGCACCCGCACACTTGATGTGCTGGCCAATGACCTCAACAACACCGCAGGCACGTTGACGATCACCCATCTCAACGGCCAGGCGGTCGTGGCGGGCGATATCGTAACGCTCAACTCGGGTCAGCAGCTTATGCTGAACGCCGATGGCACAATCGAGGTGGTGGGCGATGGCGACACCGAGGTGTTCAACTTCACCTATGGCGTGCAAAGCAGCACCGGTCAGACGGATGTTGGCATTGTCACGGTCGATTCCGTGCCCTGTTTCGTCGCGGGCACCCTCATTCGCACGCCGATGGGCGAAGTCGCCGTCGAGACACTCGTGCCCGGTGACCTTGTGATGACACAGGATGACGGGGCGCAACCACTGCGCTGGATCGGTCAGCGCCGCGTGTCGGCACAGGGTAATTTCGCGCCGATCCGGATCGCCGCCAATACCTTTGGCAGCCATCGCGAATTGCTGTTGTCGCCGCTGCACCGCGTGCTTATCCGCGACAGCCTTGCAGAGCTTTTGTTTGGCGAGGACGAGGTACTGGTGGCGGCGCGCGATCTGGTCAATGACCAGTCGGTGCGCCGGATCGAGGGCGGAATGGTGGACTATGTCCACATCCTGTTTGATCGTCATCAGGTGGTGTTCTCTGAGGGTCTCGCGACCGAAAGCTTTCTGCCGGGGCCACAGATCACCCACAGTTTCGAGGCCGATATTGTTCAGGAAATCTGTACCCTCTTCCCCGAGATCAACCCTGAAACCGGCGCGGGCTATAGCCCGGCGGCACGGCGCACCCTGAAACGCTATGAAGCGCGGCTTTTGATGGCACAGGGGCGCGCCGCCTAGGATGGGCTGGATCGGCATCTCTGATCAGACCGAGGGGCGGTTTTCGCTTGGCGGCCTTGGTGCGGATGCGCCACGCGCACCTGATACCACACTGCTTGATGATTGCGCGCTGATGGCGCGCGGCACCTTGATGATCGAAACGCGCCTGTCCTCTGAGGGGCGCCCGCAAACCCTTTTGGCCTTTAGCCGCAGCCACCCCTGGAGCGGTGGATTTTCGCTTCAGGCCCTGCCCGATGGCGGGATCGTCCTTATTGAGACACAGGCCGGCGATGTGCGCCACGCCACCCTGCCTTATCGGCCCGATGATCGCACCGATACGCTGCGCCTGACCTATTGCTGGGACGCGCCTGCGAAATGGGGGCGGCTATCGCTGGAGCGGCCCGAAAACGACCGCGTGCATGCGATTTCCCTGCCGCCGCCGCATCCGATGCCGCTGGCGGATATGCGCACCATCATGACCGACCCGCGCCAGCGACAGCTTGACCCCGATGTCATCTTTATTGCCCTCTCGGACCAGATCGAA
>CBDTZA010000127.1:0-5878 GCA_965364785.1 uncultured Roseovarius sp.
CGCCCTCAACCTGCCCGATATCGAGCGCCGGATTGAGGCTGGCACCCGCATCGTGCAGGATATCAGCGCGCAGAATGCGGTTCTCGCCGGTCAGGCGGTCGACCACCACTTCGGTCACGGCCGCGCCATAGGCGAAATAGAAAAACGGTCGCCCCGCGCCCTTGATCCGGTCCCAGGCCAGCTTGGGCGTCTTGTAAAACCCGGTGGAACTCAGGCTGATGCGATGCTCATAGGCAAGCTTGGCCGCCGCTGCAAAACTCAGGGCGTGATCGCCAAGCCTGACCTGACCGCCCTCAAAGATCACGTCGCCCGGCGCGACCTGGTAATACCCGGCAAGAAACTCTACCATCCGCTCGCGTATGGTGTCGCAGGCCGCCTTGACCGCCATGCCGTTCAGGTCACTGCCCGAACTCGCGGCGGTGGCCGACGTGTTGGGTACCTTACCGGTATCCGTCGCGGTGATCCGGATCGCCTCTGTGTTCAGGCCAAAGCGCGCGGCGGCCACCTGCGCCACCTTCTGAAACAGGCCTTGCCCCATCTCGGTGCCACCATGGTTCAGATGAACCGAGCCATCCTGATAGACATGTACCAAAGCCCCGGCCTGATTAAGGTGGGTCAGAGTGAAGGAAATCCCGAATTTCACTGGGGTCAGTGCGATGCCTTTTTTCAGAACCGGGTTGCTGGCATTCCACCGCGCCACTTCCGCGCGCCGCGCATGATACTCGCTTGAGGCCACCAGCGCGTCGGTCATCTCATGCAGAATGAAATCCTCAACCTCCTGACCATAGGGGGTCGTCTGGTGTTTCTTCTGGCCTGAAATATCCTCGGGGGGGGCCGCAGGCCGGGGGGCAGACAGCCCCCCTGTGTCACTTGCGGCATAGAAATTCCGCTGCCGGATCACAAGCGGGTCGGCGCCAAGGTGATGGGCGATATGATCGAGCACCCGCTCGATGCCCAACATGCCTTGCGGCCCACCAAAGCCACGAAAGGCAGTGGCGCTTGCCGTGTTGGTGCGAAGACGGTGCGATTCAATCCGGGCGGTGGGCAGATGATAGGCATTATCCGCATGCAGCATCGCGCGGTCCGCCACCGGCAGCGACAAATCCTGGCTCCAGCCGCAGCGGGTATACTGCACGAACTCGACGCCCATGATGCGCCCCTCGGCGTCAAATCCGGCGCGATAGGTGATGCAAAAATCATGACGCTTGCCAGTGATTGCCATGTCATCATCGCGATCATAGCGCATCTTGCAGGGGCGCCGCAACAGATCCGCCGCGACTGCGCAGGCGATGGCGGGGGCGTTGGCCTGGCTTTCCTTGCCACCAAAGGCGCCGCCCATGCGTCGGGTTTCGACCCGCACCGCATGCATCGGACGGCCAAGGGCGTGGGCGACCTTGTGCTGAACTTCGCTGGGGTGCTGGGTCGAGGCATGCACGACCATGTCGCCGTTTTCTTGCGGCAGGGCCAATGCGGCCTGACCTTCAAGATAGAAATGCTCCTGACCGCCGATCTCGATCTGACCGTCGATCTTGTGGGGCGCGGCGGCGATGGCGGTGGCGGCATCGCCTTTGGTGTAGATTCGCGGGCCCTCTTCAAAGCGGGCATTGGCGGCAAGTGCCTCCTCGATGCTCAGGATCGGAGTCTCTTCGGTGTAGCTGATCTTGGCCAGCCGCGCGGCGCGGCGCGCCGCCAGATACGATGTAGCGACCACAAGAAAGACCGGCTGGCCATGAAAGTGAACCGTCCCGTCACAAAGAAGCGGCTCGTCATGGGCCAAGGGCGAGGTATCGGCGTCGCGCGCCAGATCGCCCGCGCCAAGCACCGCGACCACGCCGTCGGCGGCGTGCACCGGCGTGAGGTCCATCCCGGTGATCCGCCCGCGCGCAATGGTGGCCAATCCAAAGGCCAGATGCAGCGTGCCTGCGGGCGTGGGGATGTCATCAACGTACCGCGCGCGCCCGGTCACATGCAGGGCGGCGGCGTCATGGGGCAGGGGGGCGGCGACTGTCATGGCATCACCTCTTGCAGGCAAACGCCCGTGCCAATGTCCTCAAGATAATAGCGCATCAGCATGTTACGCGCGGCATTAAGGCGATACTCGCCCGAGGCGCGCATATCGCTGAGCGGTTGAAAATCCTGTGCCCAGGCGGGCGCGGTTGCGGTGATGGTGTCTTCGCACCAGTCCTGACCGATCAGGGCGGCTTCGACACGGGAGGCGCGCTTGGGGATGCCGGCCATGCCGCCAAAGGCGATGCGGGCCGACGCGACTTTGCCATCCTCAACCGTGACATTGAAACAGCCGCAGACCGCCGAAATATCCTGATCAAACCGCTTGCTGAGCTTGTAACAGCGCAGTCGGTCGGGTGCGCGCGGGATGCTCACCGCCTCGACAAATTCGCCGGGTGCGCGATCCTGTTTGCCATACTCCAGAAAGAACGCCTCAAGCGGGATCTGGCGGCGGGTATCGCTGCGCCGCAGATGCAGCATGGCGCCAAGCGCGATCAGGGCCGGTGGATTGTCCCCGATCGGCGAGCCATTGGCGATATTGCCGCCAAGGGTGGCGGCATTGCGCACCTGCTCAGAGCCATAGCGACGGATCATAGCGGCATAAGACGGGTGATGATCGCGCATGAGGTCAAGCATGCGGGTCATGTTTACCCCGGCGCCGACGCGGATGTGATCAGCGCCTACTTCGATCTGTTGCAGATCGGCGCAATCGGCCAGAAAGACCGGATGATTGAGGGGGCGCAGCCCTTTCGTGACCCAAAGCCCGATATCGGTTGCACCCGCGATCAGCGTGGCGTCGGGGTGCTCGGCGTAATAGGTGGCCAGCTCATCGGTGGTGTTTGGCCGAAAGGGCGGAGGGGGGCTGTCTGCCCCCCGGCCTTTGGCCCCCCCCGAGGATATTTCTGGCCAGAAGAAACCGGGATCGTTCAGCATGTCGCGGTCCTGGGTCATCCAACCGGGCACCGGGGCCTGTTCGGCGGCCTCGGCGGCGCGGATGATTGGCGCATAACCGGTGCAGCGGCAGAGGTTGCCCGCAAGCATGCGGTCATGATCTGTTTCACCATTGAGATGAGCGGCGGCCATGGAGGCGATAAAGCCCGGCGTGCAAAAGCCGCATTGCGATCCGTGATGGTCGATCATCGCGCTTTGCACCGGGTGCAGCGCCCCGTCCGGCCCGCTTATGCCCTCGACGGTGCGCAGGGCGCGACCGTGAAGCTGGGGCAGAAAGAGGATGCAGGCGTTGAGGGCGCGGGTGGCGTCCTTGTCGGTCACGAGAACCGTGCAGGCCCCGCAATCGCCCTCGTTGCAGCCTTCTTTAGTGCCGGTGAGACCGCGTGTCTCGCGCAGCCAGTCAAGCAGGGTTTGGGTTGGCTCTGCATTTTGCAGGGCCACAGTCTCTCCGTTGAGAAGAAACGTGATGTTCATTGTGAAAACCTGCCGCCTTACCCATACCTGCCCTGAACGTGCCTGACCTTCGATGCGGCGTAGAAGGGGGCGGGCTTGTTTGATGTGAGATCATGAAAGCGGTGAAAACAGGCTTTGGCAAGTCTTTTGTTTACCGGGCCTTGGGGCTAGTGTCGCGGTTATGACATCTGATCCCCGATTCATTCATCTGCGCGTTCACACCGAGTATTCGTTGTTGGAAGGCGCTGTGCGGCTCAAGAAACTTGCGGGCCTTTGTGCGGCGGCGGGCATGCCTGCGGTGGCGGTGACCGACACCAATAACATGTTCGCGGCGCTGGAATTTTCAGTGACCGCAAGTGGTGCCGGCATTCAGCCGATCATGGGCTGTCAGGTGGATGTGGCTTATGTCACGTCGGCACCCGGCGAGCGGGCCAAGCCGCCCGCGCCGGTGGTTTTGCTGGCGCAGAATGAGCGCGGTTATGAAAACCTGATGAAGCTCAATTCCTGCCTTTATCTGCGCGGTGACGGGGAATTGCCGCATGTCACGGTTGAGGACCTGGCGCAGCATGGCGAAGGGGTGATTTGCCTGACCGGTGGGCCGGATGGCCCGGTGGGGCGGCTGTTGCGCGGCGCACAGCGTCCGGCGGCTGAGGCCCTGATGCGGCAGTTCAAGGAGATCTTCGGTGACCGGCTCTATGTCGAGTTGCAACGTCATCCCGGCGAGGGTGGCGCGCCCGAGGCCGAGCGGCTAACGGAGCGTGGGCTGATTGAAATGGCCTATGCGATGGATATCCCTTTGGTGGCCACGAATGATGTCTATTTCCCCAAATCCGCGATGTATGAGGCGCATGATGCGATGCTTTGCGTCGCTGACGGGGCCTATGTCGATCAAAGCCAGCCGCGCCGCCGCCTGACGCCGCAGCATTACTTCAAGACGCCGCAGGAAATGGTGACGCTGTTTGCCGATCTGCCCGAGGCCTTGGACAACACCATCGAGATTGCCAAACGCTGTGCCTTTGGCACCTATCGCCGCGACCCGATCCTGCCGAAATTTGCCGATAACGAGGTCGAGGAACTGCGCCGTCAGGCGATCGCAGGCCTTGAGGCGCGCCTTGCGGTGATCCCGCATGCGGCCTCGGTTGAGGATTATTCCGCGCGGCTTGAGTTCGAGCTTGGCATTATCGAGGGCATGGGATTTCCGGGTTATTTCCTGATCGTTGCCGATTTTATCAAATGGGCCAAGGATCACGATATTCCGGTGGGGCCGGGGCGCGGCTCGGGTGCCGGTAGTCTTGTGGCCTATGCGCTGACCATTACCGACCTTGATCCGCTGCGCTATAGCCTGCTGTTCGAGCGGTTTTTGAACCCCGAGCGGGTGTCGATGCCCGACTTTGATATCGATTTCTGCATGGATCGCCGCGAAGAGGTGATCCAATACGTGCAAGAGAAATACGGCCGCGACAAGGTTGGCCAGATCATCACCTTTGGCGCGCTTTTGTCCAAGGCCGCGGTGCGCGATATCGGGCGGGTGTTGCAGATGCCTTATGGGCAGGTGGACCGGATTTCCAAGATGATCCCAGTCGAGGGGGTCAAGCCCGTCAGCATCGAACAGGCGCTGGCGCAGGAAGATCGGCTTCGCGAAGAGGCCAGGAACGAAGAGGTCGTGGATCGCCTGTTGAAATATGGCATGCAGGTTGAGGGGCTGTTGCGCAATGCCTCGACCCACGCGGCGGGTGTGGTGATCGGGGATCGCCCACTTGATGCGCTGGTGCCGCTCTACCGCGATCCGCGATCCGATATGCCCGCCACGCAGTTCAACATGAAATGGGTGGAACAAGCCGGTCTGGTCAAATTCGACTTTCTGGGCCTGAAAACCCTGACCGTCATTCAGAACGCGATTGAACAGATCCATTCTGGCGGGCGTGATCTTCATGTGGCGGCGGATGGGGCGCAGATTTACGCGCCAATCGAGGGCGCGGAAAACGATATCGGGCAGATCCCGCTTGATGACGAAAAGACCTATGATCTTTATGCGCGGGCCAAAACCGTCGCGGTGTTTCAGGTTGAAAGCTCGGGCATGATGGATGCCCTCAAGCGGATGAAACCCACCTGTATCGAGGATATCGTGGCGCTTGTGGCGCTCTATCGTCCCGGCCCGATGGAGAACATCCCGACCTATTGCGAGGTCAAGAACGGCCTGCGCGAGATTGAATCCATCCACCCGCTGATTGACAGTATTCTTGAGGAGACCCAAGGGATTATCGTCTATCAGGAACAGGTGATGCAGATCGCGCAGGTCATGGCGGGCTATAGTCTTGGCGGCGCGGACCTGTTGCGCCGCGCCATGGGCAAGAAGATCGCCGAGGAGATGGCCAAGGAACGCCCGAAATTTGAAAAAGGGGCGATGGAAAACGGGGTAGAGAAAAAAAAGGCGAACCAGGTTTTTGATCTGCTTGAAAAGTTCGCC
>CBDTZA010000128.1:0-5863 GCA_965364785.1 uncultured Roseovarius sp.
GATGCGCAAAGCGGTGGTCATAATTCTTTGCAGAAAAGGGCTCCCTGACATCACTTCCGGTGAAAGCACTGGTCGAATAAGACATCAGCTTTAGCGCATTGGCCTGCGCACGTTCTGCAAGCTCAAGCTGGCGACCGGGTGACCGGCTTAGATGCACCGCCCAGTCGTTCCAGGCCTGCGTCCCTGAATAAGGCGAGATGCCACCAGTGGCATGTGCAAGTGCGGCGCGCACCGCTCGATCAAGGTTTTTGTGTGGATGCGCCTCTGGCACGGTTGCAGGATGCGCCTCTGGCACGGTTGCAGGATGCGCCTCTGGCACGGTTGCAGGATGCGCCTCTGGTACAGGAGCAATGGCATCAGGGCCCGCCGTGACCATCACAGGCAGATTGGCAACGGGTTTGGAGGTTTTCTTGACCATCATCTTCCTTGCGTAAATAGGAAAGCCGCAAAAAGTGGTGCGCGGCACAGCGCTACTATCATAGGCAGACAATCATCATGGCGAATTGATCTGCATCACAAGGATAGAAAATGCCGCATGATTGCTGACCAGTGCGTGCAATGCCCAAGCCTGAACACCGCAATCGGCCGTGCAGTTGAGCCACATCAAAGCCTGGGGTTTTGGCCGGCTCTAGGGTGCTCTGCAAGAGGGGCGCATGTCAGATATCGTTTTCAAAACCCAAGGTGTGACCAAGGTCTATGACACGGGTGAGCTTAAGGTTCACGCGCTCGCCGGGATTGATCTTGAGCTTTATGCCGGCGAGCTGACGGTTTTGCTTGGCCCCTCGGGCAGTGGCAAATCGACCCTTCTGAATATCCTCGGCGGGCTTGATCATGCCACCGAGGGCCGGGTCTGGTTTCGCGATCTGGAATTGACGGCGCTTGGGGATCGGGGTCTGACCCGGTATCGGCGCGATCATGTCGGCTTTGTCTTTCAGTTCTACAACCTTGTGCCAAGCCTGAGCGCGCGCGAAAACGTGCAGCTTGTGACCGATATCGCCCGCGATCCGATGCGCCCCGAAGAGGCGCTTGATATGGTCGGGCTGGGCCACCGGATGGATCATTTCCCGGCTGAGATGTCGGGCGGTGAACAGCAACGCGTCGCCATTGCCCGCGCCATCGCGAAACGGCCAGAGGTGCTGCTGTGTGATGAGCCGACCGGCGCGCTAGACAGCAAGACCGGCGTGCAGGTGCTTGAGGCGCTCAAGGGCATCAATGACCGCCTTGGCACGACAACGGCGGTGATCACCCATAATGCGATGATCGGGAAAATGGCGCATCGGGTGATCTATTTTCAGGACGGGCGCGTGGCGCGGGTCGAGGTGAACGCGGCCCCGATTGCCCCGTCCGGGATTTCGTGGTGATCGGCCCCATGCGTGCGCTCGACAAAAAGCTGTTGCGGGATTTCCGCCGACTTTGGGCGCAGGCCCTGGCGATTGCGCTTGTGCTGGCCTGCGGTGTGGCGATTTTGCTGACAACCTACGGGATGTATGGCGCGCTTGAGGATACGCGCGCCGCCTATTATCAGCGCAACCGTTTTGCCGATGTGTTCACCAGTGCAAATCGCGCGCCGCAATCGCTTGTAGAGGTCATTCGCGACATTGACGGTGTGCGCACCGCCGAGGCGCGGGTGGACGAGCATGTGATCCTCGATATTCCGGGACGCGCGGAAACGGTCACCGGGCGCATCCTGTCGCTGCCGGCCAAGGGTGAGGCGATGTTGAACCTGCCGATTGTCCGGCAGGGGCGTTTGCCCTCGGTGACGCGGGTCGATGAGGTGGCGGTAAACCAGCCCTTTGCCAAGGCCAATAATTTGCGCCCCGGCGACAGGTTTTTTGCCAATCTCAACGGGCAGAAACGCGAACTTACCTTGACCGGCACGCTACTGTCGCCCGAGTTTATCTATACGATTGGCCCCGGCGCATTGATGCCGGATAACAAGAGCTTTGGCATCCTGTGGATGTCCGAACGCGCGGTGGCGGCGGCCTTTGACATGGATGGCGCGTTCAATAGCGTATCACTGAAGCTTGACCCCTCTGCCAGCGAACAGGATGTGATTGACCGCATGGATGACCTGCTCAAGCCTTACGGCGGGCTAGGGGCCTTTGGCCGGGATCGTCAGGTGTCGCATAGCTTTATCGACGCCGAGATCGAACAACAGCGCACCGGCGCGATGATCCTGCCGCCGATTTTCTATGGCATTTCAGCCTTTCTGGTCAGCATGGTGATCGGTCGGATCATCGCGCTGGATCGCGCCGAGATCGGGCTTTTGAAGGCTATCGGCTATTCCAATGCCGAGGTTTGCCTGCATTATCTCTTGTTGGCGGGTCTGATCGCGGTTGCCGGTACGATGGTCGGCTGGGGCGTTGGCACATGGCTGTCGCGCGCGGTGGCGCAGATGTATGCAAAGTTCTTCGACTTTCCCTATCTGGTCTATCGGATGTCCTATAACGCCTATGCGATTTCGGGTGTTCTGGCGCTTGTCAGCGTCGGTTTGGGGGCGAGCAAAAGCGCCTTGGGGGCGGCGCGATTACCCCCCGCCGTGGCCATGGCACCGCCCGCACCGCCGCGGTTCAGGCGAACAATTCTGGACGATCTTTTAGACCTCATGCATTTGTCGCAACCGATGATGATGATCCTGCGCAGCCTGATGCGTTGGCCGGTGCGCTCTGCGCTCACCTCGCTTGGTCTGGCACTGGCGGTTGCGGTGCTGATCGCGTCCAGCTTTTTCTCGGATGCTCTGGATGCGATGATCGACAAGACCTTTCATCAGTCGAACCGGCAAGACGCCACGCTGTTCTTCGCCCCCGACATTCCGGAAACCGCGCTTGCGGCGGTTGCCAACCTGCCTGGCGTGCTTGTGGCGGAAGGCCAGCAGTTTCAGGCCGCCATCCTGCGCCATGGCCACCTTGAAAAGGATGTCGCCATCGAGGCGCGCCGACAAGGCGTTGATCTGGCGAGGGTGGTTGATCATGCCGGTCGGGCGATCAACGCGCCCCGGAACGGCATCTTGTTGTCCGAACGCCTTGCCGGGCAGCTAAAGGTCCGGGTCGGCGACGTCATTGAGGCCGAATTCAAGGGCGGGCGCGCCGAGACGCACCTTATTCGTGTAGCTGGTATCGTGACCCAATATGTCGGGCTTGGTGCCTATATGGACCTTGAAACCCTGAGTGCGATGTTGCGGCAGGCGCCGCGTATTTCAACCGCAAATGTGCTTTTGGATGAACGACAGATCCCCGCACTGCACCGGGTTCTGAAAAACACGCCAGAGCTTGGTGGTTTGGTGATGATGAATGAAATGCGCCAATCGTTTCAGGATACGATCCGCGATAACGTGACCATCATGACGACGATCTATGTGGTGATTGCCGTGCTGATCACTTTTGGCGTGGCCTATAACGGCGCGCGCATTCAGCTCTCGGAGCGGGCGCGCGAATTGGCCAGCCTGCGCATTCTGGGGTTCACGCGCGGCGAGGTGTCGTTCATCCTGATCGGGGAAACCATGATATTGGCGGTACTGGCACAGCCCATAGGCTGGCTTTTGGGATCGGGCATTGCGGCGGCTCTGGTCGAGGGATCAAGCAGCGATCTTTACGCGATCCCGCTGGTGCTTGAACCGTCGGGATTTGCCCGTGCCAGCCTGATCGTGCTGGCGGCGTCGCTTATCTCCTCGCTGATTGTGCGGCGACGGCTGGACCGGCTTGACCTTGTTCAGGTTATGAAAACACGGGAGTAAGAAAAATGGCCCTGAAATCCCGCAATATCGTGCTTGGCGGTCTCGGCGCGGTGATCCTCGCCTCGCTGATCTATGTGGCATTTCGCACCGACCCAGTGGCGGTGGATTTGCACAGCGTGACGCGCGGCCCGATGCAGGTGACGATCAACGCCGATGGCAAAACCCGCATTCGCGAAATCTATGAGGTATCGACGCCAATCACCGGCACCGCGCTGCGCGCGCCTGTGCGGGTGGGGGACCGGGTGATCGCCGCGCAAACCGTGGTCGCCGTGGTCGAGCCGATCTCGTCAAGCCTGCTTGATCCGCGCAGCCGCATTCAGGCCGAGGCCGCGATCCGCGAATCCGAGGCCGCCCTTCAGGTCGCCCGCAGCCGGATGCGCGAGGCCAGAGAGGACCTGACCCATGCAGAGCGCGAATTCGAGCGCAGCAAAACCCTTGTCGAACGCGGCGTTGCCTCGCGGGTGCGCCTTGAGGATGCCGAGCAGATGCTGGGCATGAAAATGGCGGCAGAAACCGCCGCGATTTCCGGACTTGAGATGGCCAATAGCGGGCTTGACCGGGCCCGCGCGGCCCTGATTGAACCAGATGGCGCGGGCGGGGATACGCCCAGCACCTGTTGTTTGCAACTGACCGCGCCGGTGAATGGCCGGGTGCTTGACATAGATGTCATCAGCGAACGCCCCGTCGTTGCCGGCATGCGCCTGTTGTCGATAGGCCAGTCCGATGATCTTGAGATTGTGGCCGATCTTTTGTCGACCGATGCGGTTCGCCTAAATCTTGGGGATCGCGCGATCGTGGACCGTTGGGGCGGCGCAGACCCGCTAGAGGCGCGCATCTCAAAGATCGAGCCCTCGGCCTATACCAAGGTCTCTGCCCTTGGCATCGAGGAACAGCGCGTCGATGTGGTGTTTGATCTGATCTCCCCGCCCGATCAGCGCCCTGAACTTGGCGATGGGTTTTCGGTCTTCCTGCGTGCCGTTGAATGGGAAAGCGAGGATGTTCTGGCGGTGCCCATAAGCGCGATATTCCGGCAGGGTGATGGCTGGGCGGTTTTCGTCGCTGACGGGGGTAAGGCGCGCCTGACAAGCATCCAGATCGGGCGGCGCAACGCCTCTTTTGCCGAACTTCTGGCGGGGCTTGAGGCCGACACAAAAGTGATCCTGCACCCTGCGGAAGAGATCGCAGAAGGCACGGAGATTACGACGCGCGCGTCAGAGTAATGCCTTGCCCCAGCCCGTCAAATAGAGGGCTGCAAGCCGCAACTGCCGCAGGCCAACAGGGGCGCGGGCGCGCCATGCTGACCGGTGTGTTACGGCGCCGACCCCTGGGCCGTTTTGGCGCGCAAATAGTCCAACAGCGCCTCAAAACTTTGCATCTTTGGATAATCGGCCTCGGGCATGTCAAGGTCAAAGCGTTTGCCAAGTGCGGTGACCAGGGTCAGAAAGTCCATGGAATCGATATCAAATTCCTCGCGCAGATCATTCGCGCGGTCGATATCTTCAAGGCTGATATCGGGCGCTATGCGATGCAGTTCTTCGGTCAGGGCGATTTCAATGGTCATGTCTGTCATAGCGTGTCCGGCGTTTGCAGATGTTTGTCGATGGCCTTGAGAAACAGCGCGCCCCGGCGTCCGTCGCTGATCCGATGATCCGCCGCAAGCGTTACCGTGGCACTCAGGCGCGGCACAACGGTTCCGTCATGCACCCATGGGCGCAACGCCGGGGTGCCGATCCCGACAATGGCCACTTGGGGCGGATAGATGACGCCGTAAAGCTGATCAACGCCGCGATCCCCAAGACTGGTCAGCGTGATCGTGGCCCCTGACAACTCGCGCGCGCGGTATCGCCCGGCCCGGACCCGAGCGATCAGATCGCGCATGGCTTTCATCAGATCATCCAGACCTTGCGTGTCGGCGTCAAACAGGGCCGGGGCCACCAATCCGCCGCTGCGCAGAGCGATGGCAAGACCCGCATGCACAGCGTCGCTTTGATGAAACTGACCCTTTTGAAAGTGGCCATTCATTTCCGGGACTTTTTTCACCGCAAGGGCGAGCGCCTTCAAATAGAGCGCGCCCAGCAATATCCTGTCATCCGGGGCGCGATCAGCATTCACAGCCCTGGTAAAGGCCTC
>CBDTZA010000129.1:0-5857 GCA_965364785.1 uncultured Roseovarius sp.
GTGCCGCTGGCCTATCACACCTTTGGCGGCTGGAAAAAGTCGGGCTTTGGCGATCTGAACCAGCACGGCCCGGATTCGTTCAAGTTCTACACCCGCACCAAGACCGTCACATCCCGCTGGCCGAGCGGCATCAAAGAAGGTGGCGAGTTCAACTTCAAAGCGATGGATTAATCCATCCCCGCGGGCCCGGTCATTGCGCCGGGCCCGTCATCCCTTGCCGAAGGAGGCAAAACCGTGCTGAACTAGGCGGCACATTCATGCCGCAAAGGGGGGCACCATGGCAGATAAAAGCCCGGCATTCACCATCGGCATCGAGGAAGAATACCTGCTTGTTGACCGCGACAGCCTTGCGCTTGCCAATGCACCCGAGGCGTTGATGACTGCCTGCCAGGAAGAATTGCAGGATCAGGTCAGCCCCGAATTTCTAACCTGTCAGATCGAGATCGGCACCAAGGTTTGCCGCAATGTGGCCGAGGCCCGCGACGACCTTAAACGCCTGCGCAGCGCGGTCGCCAAACACGCCGCCGCCCATAACCTTGCCCCTATTGCCGCCTCCTGCCACCCGTTTTCGGATTGGCGCAACCAGACCCACACCGACAAGGAACGCTATAACCACCTTCAGGATGATCTTGCGGGGGTCGTGCGACGGATGCTGATTTGCGGGATGCATGTGCATGTCGGCGTTGATGACCCCGATCGCCGCATCGATCTGATGAACCAGCTAAGCTATTTTCTGCCGCATATTCTTGCCCTTAGCTGTTCATCGCCGTTCTGGCAGGGGCACGATACCGGACTAAGCTGTTATCGCCTGACGGTGTTTGACAACCTGCCGCGCACCGGCCTGCCGCCACGCATGGACAGTTTCGGCGGGTTTGAACGCTCGGTTCAGGCGCTGGTCGATCTGGGTGTGATCGAGGATGCCAGCAAGATCTGGTGGGATCTGCGCCCCTCGTCGCGTTTTCCCACGCTTGAATCACGGATCTGCGATGTGCAGCCGCGCCTTGAACATACCCTGACGCTGGCCGCCCTGACCCAGGCGCTGACCCGGATGCTCTGGCGGCTGGCGGTGAAAAATCAGCGATGGCGAATTTATGACAACTTTCTGGTCGCCGAGAACCGCTGGCGTGCACAGCGATACGGCACGCGTGAGGGGCTGATTGATTTCGGCCTTGGTAAGATTACGCCATTTGGCGACCTTCTGGAGGAAATAATTGAATTGATCCAAGAGGATGCCGCATTCTTTGAATCCACCTCAGAGATCGAAACCGCCCGTGATATATTGCGCCACGGTACCAGCGCCGACCGCCAGAGACAGGCCTATGCCGATGCGAGCGAGGCCGGGAAAGACAATGACGCCGCCCTGCAATCGGTCGTGCGCCACCTGATTGAGGAATATCACGCCGATCTCTGATGCGCCCACCCCCGCCCCTTGCAAAACTCTTGCAAGGATTGCTAATTAAACAGGCGTTCAATTCGCTGCAAACGGAGAGCCTTATGGATTTTGCCCTGAGTGAAGAACAAAGCGCCATTTTTGATATGGCCCATGCCTTTGGGCAGGATCAGATCGCGCCGCATGCCCGCGACTGGGAACGCGACGGCACCATCCCAAAAGAGCTTTGGCCGGAAATCGCGGCGCTTGGCTTTGGCGGGCTTTACGTCAGCGAAGAGGTCGGCGGCTCGGGTCTCACGCGGCTAGATGCCACGCTGGTGTTTGAAGCGCTGTCGATGGCCTGTCCGTCGGTGGCGGCGTTTTTGTCGATCCACAACATGTGCGCCAAGATGATCGACAAGTTCGCCAGCGACGAGATGAAGGCGCGGGTGCTGCCAAAGGCGATGACGATGGAAACCGTTCTATCCTATTGCCTGACCGAACCCGGCTCTGGCTCGGACGCGGCGGCGCTCAAGACGCGCGCCGAGCGCACCAATGAGGGCTACACCCTTAACGGCACCAAAGCGTTCATCTCGGGGGGCGGATATTCCGACGCTTACATCGTCATGGTGCGCACCGGTGACGCCGGCCCCAAGGGCGTCTCGACCGTTTATGTCGAGGATGGCAAAGCGGGCCTGTCTTTTGGCGGGTTAGAGGATAAAATGGGCTGGCGCAGTCAACCGACCCGTCAGGTGCAGTTTGACAATTGCAACATTTCTGGCACTGATCTGATCGGTGAAGAGGGTAAAGGTTTCACATATGCGATGAATGGCCTTGATGGCGGGCGGCTTAACATTTCCGCTTGCTCGCTTGGCGCCGCACAGCAGGCGCTTAACCTGACACTGCAATATATGTCCGAGCGCAAGGCGTTCGGAAAGTCCATCGACCAGTTTCAGGCGCTGCAATTCCGCCTTGCCGATATGGAAATCGAGCTTCAGGCCGCGCGCGTCTTTTTGCGCCAGGCGGCGTGGAAACTGGACACCGGCGCGCCGGATGCAACCAAGTATTGCGCCATGGCGAAAAAGTTCGTCACCGAGGCCGGATCGCGTATCGTCAACCAATGTCTGCAACTGCATGGCGGCTATGGCTATCTGGCCGATTACGGCATTGAAAAGCTGGTGCGTGATCTGCGGGTGCATGAAATTCTTGAGGGCACCAATGAAATCATGCGCCTGATTGTGGCGCGCCAGATGTTGGCGGATCATTAACCATGTCAGAGCAGGCCGAGATTCAGATCCGCAAAGAGCGCCGCGCCGGGCGCATCACGCTTGACCGCCCTCAGGCGTTGAACGCGCTCACTTATGACATGGCCCTTGCGATCGAGACTGCGCTTGATCAATGGCGCGATGACGACGCCGTTGATCTGGTGATCATCGACGCGGTCGGCGACAAGGCGTTTTGCGCAGGCGGTGACATTCAAAAGCTCTATGATACCGGCAAGGCGGGCGATTATGCCTATGGCCGCACATTTTGGGCCGATGAATACCGGCTTAATGCCAAGATCGCCGAATATCCCAAGCCCTATGTGGCGCTGATGCAGGGGTTCGTGATGGGTGGCGGCGTGGGCATTTCGTGTCATGGATCGCACCGGATTGTCTGCGACAGCACCCAGATCGCCATGCCCGAATGCGGCATTGGCCTTGTCCCGGATGTGGGCGGCTCGCTTTTGCTGGCGCGTGCGCCGGGGCGGTTGGGCGAATATCTGGGCTGTACAGGGTCCAGGATGGGGCCGGATGATGCAATTTATGCGGGCTTTGCAGATACTTACGTTTCGAAGCTAAACTGGAAAAACCTGATCGTGGCACTGGTTGAGACCGGCGATATCGCCGCGATTTCCGCCCAGTCCGAGGCGCCCCCACAAGGGGTGCTGCGGGACCGCGTGACAGAGATCAGCGCCCATTTCGGTGGTGAAACCCTTGGCGATATCGTGAATTCCCTGCGCAGTGACGAGAGCGATTTCGCCGTCGGCGCGCTCAAGACCATGACGCGCAACGCGCCGCTGTCGATGGCTTGTGCTGTCGAGATGATCCACCGGCTGCGCGGCCCCACCGCCGATATCCGGCGCGCGCTTGGGCTTGAATATCGTTTTACCTCGCGCGCGATGCAGCATGGCGATTTCATCGAGGGCATCCGCGCCGCCATTATCGACAAGGATCGCAACCCACACTGGAAGCATGATCTGGCCACCCTGCCCGCCATCGCGGTCGCACAGATGCTTTTGCCATTGGGCAAGGATGCCCTGACCTTTGAGGAGGAGGTTTCATCATGAAAATCGGATTTATCGGGCTGGGCAATATGGGCGCGCCCATGGCCGCCAATCTGGCCCGCGCCGGGCACGCCGTCACGGGCTTTGACATGACCGATGTCGCCATCGACGGCGTCACCATGGCGCCAAGCGCGGCTGAGGCCGCGACCGGCAAGGATGTGGTGATCACCATGCTGCCCAACGGTCAGATCCTGCGCTCTGTCGCGGATCAGGTGATCCCGGTCATGCAAAAAGGCGCGGTTCTGCTGGATTGCTCGACCGTGGACGTTGAAAGCGCGCGCGCTGTGGCCGCTCAGGCCACAGAGACCGGGCTTTTGGCGCTGGATGCGCCGGTGTCGGGTGGTACTGGTGGGGCGTCTGGCGGCACGCTGACCTTCATGGTCGGTGGTGACGAGGCAGGCTTTAAAATCGCCGCGGAACTTTTTGATATCATGGGGCAAAAGGCGGTTCATTGCGGCCCATCTGGCAATGGTCAGGCGGCCAAGATTTGCAACAACATGATCCTTGGCGCGACGATGGTTGTCACCTGCGAGGCCTTTGCGCTTGCCGACAAGCTTGGCCTTGACCGGCAGGCGATGTTCGATGTGGTCAGCACTTCGTCGGGCTATAGCTGGAGCATGAACGCCTATTGCCCGGCGCCGGGTGTGGGGCCGAAGTCGCCGTCAGATAATGACTACAAACCCGGTTTTGCCGCCGAATTGATGCTCAAGGATTTGCGCCTGTCACAACAGGCCGCAGAGGCCGCAGATGCCGATACACCCCTCGGCAAGGCAGCCTGCGATCTCTATGCGCAGTTCGTTGAGGATGAGGACGGCAAGGGCCGCGACTTTAGCGCGATGTTGCCGCGGTTCGAGAAGCGCGGGCGCGGCTGAAAGCCCCGGACAGGCATCCGCCTGATATGACCAGACAAGATTGCGGATAAGGCCAGCCATATGTTGGCCCTTCCCCTTGCCCTTTGTCGCGATATGTTGCACCACATAGCGCGCAACGACCCGACAGAAGGACCCGGAAAATGGCTGACGGAACGATCGACATCAACGCGAAACCCACCGAAGAAATTTCCGTTCGCGAAGTTTTCGGCGTCGACACGGATATGATCGTCAAGGGCTTTCCCGAGCGCACAGATCGTGTGCCCGATGTGGATAGCACCTATAAGTTCGATCCTGATACCACGCTGGCCATTCTGGCAGGGTTTTCGCACAATCGCCGGGTGATGATCCAAGGCTATCACGGAACCGGTAAATCCACCCATATCGAACAGGTCGCAGCGCGGCTGAACTGGCCCACGGTGCGGGTTAACCTTGATAGCCACATCAGCCGGATCGACCTTATCGGCAAGGATGCGATCAAGCTGCGCGACGGGGTGCAGGTGACCGAATTCCACGAGGGCATCCTGCCCTGGTCGCTGCGCAATCCGACGGCGATCGTGTTTGACGAATATGATGCGGGTCGCGCCGATGTGATGTTCGTTATCCAGCGCGTGCTTGAGGCCGATGGCAAATTGACGCTTCTCGATCAGAACGAGGTGATCACGCCGAACCCCTATTTCCGGATTTTCGCCACCGCCAACACCGTGGGTCTGGGCGACACGACCGGGCTTTATCACGGCACGCAACAGATCAACCAGGGCCAGATGGACCGCTGGTCACTGGTGGCAACGCTGAACTATCTCAGCCACGATGCGGAAACCAATATCGTGCTGGCCAAAAACCCGGTCTACAACACCGATAAGGGCCGCAAGACCGTCAGCCGCATGGTGACCGTGGCCGATCTCACCCGCACCGCGTTTATGAATGGTGAACTTTCCACGGTCATGAGCCCCCGCACGGTGATCACCTGGGCGCAAAACGCCACGATCTTCCGAAACATCGGCTATGCGTTCCGCCTGACCTTCCTCAACAAATGCGACGAGCTTGAGCGTCAGACCGTGGCCGAATTCTATCAGCGTTGCTTTGACGAGGAGCTGCCGGAAAGTGCGACCAATGTGAGCGTGCGGTAATGCCGCTAATCGCAACAATTGATATGATTGCAATTTTCGCCTTGGCTATTTCCCTAGGCTCATTGTGGTTCAGTTATTATCAATATCGGTCCTATCCACTTGCTAAGACCCGGACTTTCTTAGTTCGTGACAATTTGCGCAATGGTCAGCCAGTGCCGGAAAC
>CBDTZA010000130.1:0-5854 GCA_965364785.1 uncultured Roseovarius sp.
GCACACATCGTTGTGTCTAACGCGATGGACGCACCTGTAAGCCGGAACTGGAAGGGGGTATTGGCAGCGAGCGGCATAACGTCTCAATCAGGCCCGTAATTGAGCCGACCACACCCGCCCCTCACGCCAAACCAATCCCCTACGCTTCAACTTTGTCAGACATAGCGCCGTGCGTTTCTTTGCGGTCTCTGGGGTGAGTTCTGGTCTATTCCGCGCCACATAGGCCGCAACATCTGTTGTGGCCATAGGCGCGCCGCGTAGAGCCTCCAGCACCAGCTTGGACATATGCCCCTTGCGTGCCACGTCCTGGCGCTTGGCTGGCAACACGCGGGGCATATCAACGCCGCGTAATCGTAGCATAGCCACAACGTGACCCCGGCCCGCACCATCGCACCGGATGATCTGCTTTCGCAACGCCAGTAGCGCGTTGTTGATGGTCCTATCCTGCATGCCCCATTGTGATTCACATCGCCCGAAAAACCAGCAAGATTGTTGGTGCGTTTGATACATAAGGCCGAAAATATCCCGGGGAGTTTGAGGGGCAACGCCCCTCATCCTTAAACCAAAAAGAGCGCGCCGCAGGCGCTCCGCTGGATCAGACCCCCGCTTCGCCAAGCGCCGGATCGTATGAGACAAGCTCGACCGTGTTGCCCTCGGGGTCTTTGGTGAACACACCGCGCCACCCGATCCAGGCGAACTCCTCGACATGCCACTCCAGACCCTTGACCTCAAACCAGCGTTCTGCGGCGGCCTGCTCGTGTCGCGGCAGACTAAGTGCAAGGTGATGCAGGGAGGATTGCGCTCCCGTTGTCACCGGCCCTGCCGCCTGGAACAGCGCCAGAACGGCGGTATGTCCCTCAACACCATTGCCAAGGCGGAAAAAACAAATTCCGTCCCGATGCCCGCCCTCCAGCGGCACCAAGCCGATCACATCCCGGTAAAACCTGCGCATGCCCACAAGGTCGCGACATCGAATGGCGATCTCGCCCAATCCGCGCACCTCAAAGCCCCGCTCAGCCATCCCGCCCTCCTAGGGTTCGCGCAGCGCCTGCTGCGATTTGTAGAGCGGCTTCAGGAGATACTGCAAAACCGTCTTTTCACCGGTATGCAGCTCGACCTCGGCCTGCATCCCGGGGCGAATTTCGATCCCCGCCTGCCGGGGCGTCAGCGCGCTCATATCCACGTGCAGGGTCACCTTGTAATGCGGATCACCATCAGGATCGCGGGCGCGCTCGTCCTTGAACGTATCGGCAGAGATGAAATTCACCCGGCCCTTGAGGGTGCCGTAAATCGTGTAATCATAGGCGGTTAACTTGATCGTCGCCTCTTGCCCGCGCCGGATATTGGCGATGTTGCGCGGCTCGACCCGGGCCTCGACAAACATCTCTTCATCCAGCGGTATGATCTCGAGGATCTCTTCGCCCGGACGCACCACACCGCCAATCGTGGTGACGTTGAGGTTATTGACGATCCCGCGCAACGGGCTGTGCAGAACCGTGCGGTTCAGCTGATCCTGACTGGATTTGAGGTTCTGCCTTAGCGTCGCCAATTCCTTAAGCGTCTCCGAATAGGCCTCGGCGCGTTCAAGCTCGGCCTGGGTGACAATCTCGTCATAGCGCTTTTTGGCATCGGCATGGGCTTTGCGCGCACGGGTGACCTCAATCAAGGCCACGATCTTGCGCGCGAGCATATTTTCCAACAGCCGCATTTCCTCGGCGGCCTGCTGAAGCACGCTTTTGGCGCCCTCGCTGCGTTTGACAAAATCCTCCTGACGGGCCTTCAGCAGGGCGCGTTCCGAGGCGATCATATCTGCGGCGCGCGCACCAAGATCGCCAGGAACGGTGAAATCATATTGCCCGGCAAGCTCGGCCTCAAGGCGCAGGCGGCGCACATTAAGGGCGGCAATCTGATCGCTCAGATCGACTACGGCGCTCTCAAATTGGGTGTCGTGCAGCCGTGCAAGAATATCACCGCGCGCCACGACATCGCCTTCCTGCACCAAAAGTTCGGCCAGAATGCCGCCCTCAAGGTTCTGGATGATCTGTGGGCGCGAGGTGGAAATAAATTCGCCCTGCGCGCGCACGATCTCGTCGATCCACGCAAACGCCGCCCAAAGAATAAACGCCCAGACCGTCAGCGCGCAAAGCCATACCGTAAGGCTTGGCCCGCGCAGCCGGTCGTTCAGCTCGCTCAAAATCCCGGCGGTGGTGCGAGGGGTGTCAACGCGGCTCATCTCAGGCACCTCCCTGCGCGTTGGTCCCAGCCTGTGCAAGATGCGCAAGCACCTGATCGCGCGGCCCGTCCACCGCCATGCGCCCGGCCTGCAAAATCAGGGTGCGGCTGGTCAGCGACAGGATCGGCATGCGATGCGTCGCAATGATCGCCGTGCGCCCTTTGAGCCAGGTTTCAAGCCGGCTCACCAAGGTCCGTTCAAGCGTCTGGTCAAGCGCTGCCGTCGGTTCATCCAACAGGCAAATGCGCGGGTCCTGAAGCCAGAGCCGCGCCCAGCCGATGCTCTGCCGCTGGCCTTGGCTCAACCCATTGCCCCCATCCAGAATTTCAAGATCAAGCCCCTTGGGGTGGGTCTTGACGAACGGCCCCAGCCCGGCAAAATCAAGCGCCTGCATCAGGCGCCCGTCATCGCGCTCAAGCAGCGTCAGGTTCAGGTTCTCGCGCAGACTTCCGGTGAAAAGCCGCACATCCTGCCCCAGATAGCCGATCAGACGGCGCAGATCGCGCGGGGCGATCTGGCCCATATCGGTGCCATCCAGAAGAACCCGGCCCTTGCTTGGCGCATAAAGCCCCGAGAGCAGCTTGAGAAAGGTCGATTTGCCCGACCCATTGGTGCCAAGCACCGCCACAACCTGACCGGGTAGAATGGCCAGATCGGCGATATCCAGCACCGGCGCCGCGCCGTCTTCATAGGTGAACTGCACTTCGCGCAGATCAAAGGCGCCCTCGATCTGTTCGCGGCGCAGATAGCTTCGCCCCTCGGCCTCGTCCTGTTCGGCAAGCGCAATCGTATCAAGCCCGTTCAGCGCCGATTTGACATTGCCCCACCGCGCCAGAGTGCCACTCAACTGGGTCAGCGGGCCAAGGGTGCGGCTTGTCAGGATGCCCACCGCGATGATCGAGCCGACGGTCAATTCACCGGCAAAGACAAGATAGGTGCCAAGAATCACCGCTCCGATATAGGTCGCCTGCTGCACGCCCTGCGCCCAGAACGTCAGCGCCGATCCAAGGCGGCGCTGTTCGCTCGATTTGATCGCCTGCAAGGCCGTCAGATCGCCCCAGAGGCGGCGAAACCGGTCCTCGGCGCGTTGTGTCTTGAGGGTATCAAGCTCAAAGATCGCCTCATGCAAAAGCCGCGCACTGCGCGCGCCGGCCCCCTGCATATCCTGCGTCAGCCGCATCATCCGCTTTTGCAAAAGGAACCCCGGCACCACCATGATGATCCCGCCCGCGATCAGCACCCAGACGACATTGCCCGCAATCGACGCGACCAGCGCCAGAAACACCACGATAAACGGCAAATCGGTCAGTGTGCCGATCGTCGAGGCGGTGAAAAACTCGCGTACAGAGCCAAATTCGCGCATCGCGCTGAACAGGTTCGAGGGGCTCTTGCTGGCCAGTTCAGAGCGCATGCCAAGCAGCCGGTCCATCAGGATTTTCTGTACGTTAAGCTCGATCTGTCGCCCGGCCCCGTCCATCAGACGCGCGCGCGCGATCTTAAGCCCGGCCTCCATCACCAGCGCCAGACCAGCCCCGGCGGCAAGCACCCAGAGCGTGGCCTCGGATTGATGCGGGATCACCCGGTCATAGACCTGAAGCGCAAAAAGCGCGACCGCGACGGCCAGAATATTGGCGACGAATGACCCAAGCGTAACCTCGGCGATGTGACGCTGAAACCCGGCAAATTGCGACCAGAACCAATGCGCCTTGGCCGTGGGCAGGTCATGGGCGCGGCTAAGCTGTTGCACGGGGGCCTCGGCGCGCACGATCATGCCGGTGAAGAACGGCTCGAACTCGGCCAGCGGCACCTCGGTGCGATTGTCGGTGCAGGTGACGTCATGGATCACCAACGCGCCACGTTCCTGACCCAGCACAAGCACGAATTGCCCGCTGGTCATCTGCGCCAATGCGGGCCAGCGATCGGGATGCGGATGCGCGACCGTTTCCACCCGCGAGATCAGCCCCACAGCCTCCAGCCCATCGGCAAGCGCCTGGGGTTGGGGCTGATCGTTGGCGGGACCATTGGCATCGCTGACGACCATCGCTTCCAAAATATCGCGGGCCATCACCTCGACGCCAAGATGCGCGGCGTAGCTCGCGCCAAGCTTGGCGCGCGCCTCGGCCCGCACCCCGAACCGCGACACCGGGATCGCCTCGCCCACCGCCGCAGTGGCGGCCCTTTGCAAGGTTGCGCCTTTGGTGCCGCTGGTGATGGTCAGGGCGATGGGTGCCTTGCTCAAATCCGGCTCCCGTCCGCCAACAGGCCTAGGTGACGGGCCATTTGCAGCCGCGTCAGAGCCAGCTCGTATTTCAGGCTGACGGAGCGGGTCTGGCGGTCGGCGAAGGTTTCATAAACGCCGACCACATCCATGACCTGGCGTTGTCCGGATTCGTATTGTTCCTGAAAGAGGTCGAGATTGGCCTTGGCGGCGCGGCTGAGTGCGCTGGCTTCGCCAACCTGACGCGACAGGGCGGCAAGGCGCGCCTCAAGCCGTTGCAGCGCGCGGTTGCTGTCTTCTTCGGCTTGCGTCACGCGGCGGCTCGCGGCCTCTTTTTCGGCCTCGATCGCGCGCATCTCGGCGCCTGTCCCCAGACCCAAAAGCTGTTCAGAGCGCAGATTAAGGCCGATGCCGCTCCCGTTCTCGCCAATCGTGCCGCCCGCCGTCAGGCCCGGCAAGAGACCCGCGCGCGCCATGACGGCCCCCGCGATGTCACGCTCTTTCTCGGCCTCGGCCTTGAGCACATCAAGGGGTTGTGCATCGGTAATGCGGATCGGGACTTCACTCAGGCCCGCAACCCCCTTAAGCGAGCGCACCGACATGGCGTTAAGCTCTGCCAAGGCGGTGGTTTCGGCCTCGGTCTGACCCGCCAATGTGGCGCGGATTTCGGCCAGTTTCTGACCCAGAACGTTAAGGTCGGACATATCCGACACGCCGCCTTTGACGCGCTCGGACATGATCCATTCAAACTTGCTCATATCGGCGAGGGTGCGGGTCTCAAGGGCGACGCTTTCACGCGCCTCGGCCGCATCAAGATAAAGCGCCAGACCGCTTAACACCCGGCCATTCACGTCATCGGCCAGTGTCACAGCGGCGACCTCGACATCGGCCTTTGCAAAGGCGCGCTCGGCTTTTTTGCGACCATTGTCAAACAGCACCTGCTCGACGATCAGCTGCGAGACGATGTCGCTCAGGCTGGTGAGGCTGATATTGGGACCGATCCGCGGCAACCAGTTTTTTGACGCCGCCTCGGCGCGCAGGCGCGCGCTCAGAAGGTCGGATTCCGCACTTCGGCTATAGGCACCCAGAACCGCGCCGGCCACCTGATCGGGGCGCGCACCCGCGTCGGTGTTGAAGCGCGACACGCTCTCGTCAGAGTCAGCGCCTGACAGGCATCCGGCCAGCAAAAGACAGGCGGTGCCTGCCGCCAGCCAACGCGCTGATCTTTGCCCCTGCCCCATGCTCCGCCCTCTGATCGGGTTGGTCTTTTTGGGGACGCGCAGGCAGATGCCCGGCGCGCCCCGGTCTTGGTTCAGGTTACAACCTGAATGTCGTCATCCACCACCAGCGTGGCATCGGTGCCAAGGGTGTAGACATCATAGGCCTGACCGTCGATCTGGGTC
>CBDTZA010000131.1:0-5836 GCA_965364785.1 uncultured Roseovarius sp.
GCATCATGAGCCATGCCAGCCACGCCCAGGCCCCCGGCCTTTTCACAACGGCCCCCGTGCCTGCCGCGCAAAAGCTGTTGAAAAAGATTGGCTGGTCGATTGAGGACGTCGACCTCTGGGAGGTGAACGAGGCCTTTGCGGTGGTACCCATGGCCTTCATGCACGAAATGGGCCTGAGCCGCGACAAGGTCAACGTCAACGGCGGCGCCTGCGCGCTTGGCCACCCGATTGGCGCAAGCGGCGCACGGATCATGGTGACGCTGCTCAATGCCCTGGAAAAGCGCGACCTCAAGCGCGGCGTTGCGGCGATTTGCATCGGCGGGGGCGAGGGCACAGCGATCGCCGTTGAGCGGGTCTGATCCCGTTTCTTCTGGCTATAAACATCCCGGGGGTGTGGGGGCTGGCCCCCACGTTCCGCGGGTGCAAAAGGGATTAAGCATGCGGATTGAATACGACGAGCTCACCAAATCTATCGCCGCGCTGACGACAGGCGAAACCGATGTGGTTTCGCTCATGGCCACGGTGGTCTGCGAATTGCATCACGCCGATGACAGGTTCGACTGGACCGGGTTTTACCGGGTAACCGCGCCTGAGATGCTCAAAATCGGGCCCTATCAGGGCGGGCATGGCTGCCTGCAGATCCCGTTTGCGCGCGGTGTCTGCGGCGCCACCGCGCGCAGCGGCACGGTGCAGCTTGTCGATGATGTGGACACGTTCGCGGATCACATCGCCTGTGCCAGTTCCACGCGGTCTGAGATTGTCGTCCCGGTTTTCGATTCCCAAGGCGACCTGTTGGGCGTCCTCGATATCGACAGCGATCAGCCCGCCGCCTTTACCCAAAGCGACGCGACGCGTCTGAGCGAGATTTTGAAGATGGTCTTTGGGCGGCTTTGAACACGGTACGCACCGCAACAGTCGTTGGTTCTGGTTGAGAGTGCGGGTGCCTCCGGCGGGGATATTTTTGGCCAGAAGAAACCCGGCAGTGGTCTAACGGGCCGACGTGGTGTAAGCGGCAATCATGTCTGATTATGACCCACCCACCGACCCGCTTGACGTGCTGCATGACGACCACGAGATCATTGTGGTCAATAAACCAGCCGGCCTTCTATCTGTACCTGGCAAGGGCGAACATCTGACCGATTGCCTGCTGGCGCGGGTGCAGAATGCCTATCCGCAGGCGCTGTTGGTGCATCGGTTGGATCGCGATACCTCTGGCGTGATGATCTTTGCGCTGACCCCTCATGCGCAGCGCCATCTTGGCCTGCAATTTGAAAAGCGGCAGACGAAAAAATCTTATGTCGCGCGGGTCTGGGGCAGGCTTGAGCCAAAGACCGGCGAGGTTGATTTGCCGCTGATCGTGGATTGGCCAAACCGGCCCCTGCAAAAGGTCTGCCATGAAACAGGCCGCGCCGCGTTCACTGAGTGGCGGGTGCAGCGTTATGGCACGGATGAAACCCGCGTGCGCCTTAGCCCCAAGACCGGGCGCAGCCATCAATTGCGAGTGCATATGCTGGCGCTCGGGCATCCTATTCTGGGTGATCCGCTCTATGCCACCGGCGCGGCGGGCGATTTTTCCCGGCTGATGCTGCATTCCGAGGAATTGCGCCTGCGCCATCCCGATGGTGGGGCGGGGATGAAGTTTCGCGCCAAGGTACCGTTCTAGGCGCGCAGTACGCGATCAGTCAGGTTGAGATGCTCTGCGATAATCGGTTTCAGGACCCTGGCAAGATTCGGCTCAGTTACCATCATCTGATCCAGATCATCCAGCCGGGTGGTGGCAATGAGCGTGAGCGCATCCAGGCGCGGGCTGCCATCGCCGTGGCGCGAAAGGGCGGCGACGGGCCGTCGCGCAAACCCCGGTCTTTGGTGCCTTCGCCATCGGACCAGTTCATCAGGCGACGGGTCATGAAATTATAGGCCCGCTTGCCGGGCGCCATTCAGATCCGCGTTGGCAAGGCCTTTTGCGCCAGCACCCTGTGCTCGCAGGGCGTCATAAGCCAGTTCTGCGGCTTGGCGATATCGTTGTGGGTGACACCGGCACGATGCATCTCGCGCAACAGGCGCCTGGCATCGCGGTACCATGCCGGATCGCTCGGCCTGGACAGATGCAAGGGCGTGCCACGGGTCCAATTATGCAACAGGCCGGTTTTGTCGGACCGGATCAGGATCGGACAGCCCTTGATCCCCTGAACGGCGGCAAGCCCACGGATTTCCTTACGGGCCAGAAACCAGGCAATGGGGCGGGCATAAAACGGCACGCCGTCCAGTTTACGCAACACCACAGGCAAATCCGGGTGCCCGTCCAGATGCCCCGAAATGGTCTCGGAAAAGATATCGTGCTTGTGCACGGTTTCGGCCTGCAGATTCAACTGATCGACGCAACACACTCCGCAAATTTCTTTGCTGGGGTTTGGTATTGCAAGGTCTTTCGAGGCCGTTCATTCAGCTGCCTGGCAACAGCCCTCAGAGGCGCATCCAGTCGTCAGGAATAAGGTCAGGGTTCGAAAGCCTATCTGTGCCGAACCAGTTTTGTGGCGCGATCACGCGCTTGGTGGGCGATGGGTTAAGCCAGGCCCCCCACCAGGAAAACGTTGAATTGGCAATCACGTGATGGGCACAGCGCGACATCAGCGCAAGGTCGAAATGGCCGCCCTGTTCGTCATTGATATCCACGACGATCTGATCCTGCCCCAGATCAAGATTGTCGCGGGCCCAGTCGGGATCGTTCGAGAAGATAAAACAGCTCGGGCTCTGCCCAAGGTCGCTTTCCAGCCGCTCAATGGTCTGGCGGTAATAGGCGGGGGGGCAGGCGGCATAGCTTTCGGTGGCAAGATAATCCCCGCGTCGCACATGCACCGACACGGGCATCTTCGCGCTCGCGATGCGCGCGGCCATATCGGCGTTGGCGGGATCAAGCGGGGTGGTCATGACCAGATCATCGCGCAGTTGCCCGGCGATGGGGACGAAATAGAGCTCTGATTGCCAATAGCCGTGTAGGTAGGTGCCGGGGTTGAGATCGAAAAAACCCGGCTCAAATCCCAACTCGTGTTCTCGGTGAAAACGCGGATTGCGGCCAAAGGCACGCCACAAACCATAGCGCAGAGCCCCGTCTGATTTGGCGGGCGGCAGGGCGACGTCACGGGTGAACCGCGCCGCGTCAAAATGCCCAAAACAATCGCGCCGGGCGTGGCCGTCGCCTACATAGCGACTGTCTAGCGCAAGTTCACAGCCCAGATGATCGGCCAACGCCCGACCCGCCGCATATTGGAAAAGCTGATTGCCAGCCCCGCCAAACAGCCGGGTGATGATCATTCCTCATCGCCCGGGGCAAAGCCGCCCTCGGCGGGGGCGATGCTGTGACGCGAGGCCTCGGCCACGCCACGGCGATAGCGATAGCGCGCCCACTCGCGGCCCAGCCTGGCCAGCGGCGGCTTACGGGTACCGCCCTGAATGGTCGAGCCATCAAGCTGATCGGTGATATCGCTGATCCCCGAGGGCAGGATCGCGGCAGGGCGAAGCCCGGTCTGCCAATGGCTTTGCACAAAGGTATCGATGGGTCGGTCAAACCGATCACTGAGCACCAGAAGATGGCGGGCGGTCTCATAGCTTACCATTTGCGCGGTGGTGCGCAGCCCGCTGCGTTCGGGCACGCTCAGCGCGCAACCGCCTGCCATGTCCATCAACCTGGAGGAGCCTTTATGGGCGCGCGTCTGAAACTGAATATATCCCAGCGTATCAATATGGGTGCGCGCAAGCCTAAGTGCGGCGCGATAAACCTCGGGGGTGATCGAGGCGTCATCCTCGATGATCATGGCGGCGGGCAGGCCCCGGCGCACGATCTCGGCCCAGATCTGGCGATGACTGAGGAAACAGCCGATTTCGCCGGTCTTGAGCGGAAACGGGTAGGCGGGGCCAAAAAGGCCCGCGCCGATTGTTGCAGACAGCTCGGTTGACGACAGCGTCGCGCCATCAACGGCGGGCCACATCTCGCCCTCAAGCGCGCAGGCAGCAAGCAGATCGCGCACATTGTCCCGCCGTGCCGTGGCACGTAAAAGATGCAGGACGAACGCGCGGATCTGCATCGCCTCAGGCGTCCGGTGTCCAGCCCGAGACGGATTTGACCTCGAGGAAATCCTCGATGCCCCATGTCCCGCCTTCGCGCCCGTTGCCCGACTGTTTCATGCCGCCAAACGGCGCCCCGGCGCCGCGCGACTGACCGTTCATTTCCACCATGCCAGAGCGCAGCGCGCGCGCCACGCGATTGGCGCGGGCCGGGTCTGTGGTCTGGACATAGTTGGTCAGGCCATAGGGCGTGTCATTGGCAATCGCGATGCCGTCTTCTTCGCTGTCAAACGGGATGATCGACAGGACCGGCCCGAAGATTTCCTCGCGCGCGATGGTCATGTCGTTGGTCACATCGGCAAACACCGTGGGTTTTACAAAGAACCCGCGATTAAGCCCGTCGGGGCGACCCGTGCCACCGGCGACAAGGCGCGCGCCCTCATCAATGCCCTTCTGGATCAGGCCCTGAATTTTGTTGAACTGTGCCTCATTGACCACCGGGCCGATGTGACGCCCCTCAAGGCTTGCGGGGCCGACGGTGATGCTATTGGCAGCGGCGGCGGCGGTTTCAACGGCGGCGTCATAGACCCCGCGTTGCACCAGCATCCGGGTGGGGGCGTTGCACGATTGGCCGGTATTGTTCATGCAGCGCAGAACGCCACGTTTCACGGCCTTTTCATCGGCATCGGCAAAGATCAGGTTTGCGCCCTTACCGCCCAGCTCGAGGCTGACGCGCTTGAGGCTGTTGGCGGCGGATTTCGAGATAAGCTTGCCCGCGCGCGACGAGCCGGTAAAGCTTATCATGTCGACATCCGGGTGCGCGGTAAGCTGGCTGCCAACCCCGGCGCCATCGCCGTTCACAAGGTTAAACACCCCCTTGGGCAGGCCCGCAGCATCGACGATCTCGGCAAAGATAATGGCGCTTAGGGGCGATTCCTCGGATGGCTTAAGGACCATGGTACAACCCGCAACGAGGCCAGCAATCACCTTGAGCGTGACCTGATTCATTGGCCAGTTCCACGGCGTGATCATGCCGACAACGCCCACACCTTCGTGCAGGATGCGGTCATTCGGCGCGTGATCGCCAAGCGGCGCGTCAAACTTGAAGTCGCGCGCGACCTTGAGGAAGGACGAGATGTGCCAGCTTCCGGCGCCGACCTGTTGTTCGCGCGCCATATCAATCGGCGCGCCCATTTCAAGGCTGATCGCCTGCGCCATATCTTCGGCGCGCGCCTTGTAGGCCTCAAGGATTTTCTCGCAATAGGCGATACGCTCGGCCGGCGGTGTTGCCATCCAGGCCGGGAACGCGGCCTTGGCGGCGGCGACGGCGGCATCGGTGTCGCCCTGCCCACCAAGCGAGATCACCGCACAGGGTTCCTCATTGGAGGGGTTGATCACAGCGTGATCATTGGACGCAGTGGGGTTGACCCAAGCACCGTTTATATAGAACTGACGTTTCTCGATCATGGTTGACCTCCATAAATTTGGCGGCACTGTGTCAGGGGCAATGCCGACCTGCAAGGTTGGATTCTCAGGCGGCTCTGAAATTTGATCAAATCTTGGGGCTGCAGCGCGATTGAAACACAAGAAAGGATGCACCCTATGGGCCTTCGTATCAATGACACTATCCCGGATCTGAGCGTTGAAACAGATCTTGGCACGTTTTCACTGCATGAGTGGATCGGCGACAGCTGGGCAATCCTGTTTTCGCATCCCAAGGATTTCACCCCCGTCTGCACGACCGAATTCGGCGCCGTGGCCCGGCTTGCCGATG
>CBDTZA010000132.1:0-5816 GCA_965364785.1 uncultured Roseovarius sp.
GGCCTGTGTCGGAAAAGAGCCTACCTTGGCCGAAAAAGGGGATTTTGCCCCCGCTCCAGTCAGAAATACCCCCTCCAGAATGGGGAGCGCAGTAAAATCAAGCGCCGTGATCCTGGCCAGCTTGTCTGCCGCTTTAGCGTCATTCGTTGTCCCTGCCTTTAACACTGGCAACATCTGATCTAAAAGCGCCTGCTCATCGCCAAGAAAGGCCCGCGATGTGATCATGTCCTGATCAAGGTCTTCGGGCTGACCGAACATCTCGGCGAGCTTTGAATCGCTTAGGGGATAGTCAAAGGCGCTTCTATAGCGCACGATTTCGGCGGTCAGTTTGTCAAACGTTTCGCCAGAATAGTGCTTTGCCAGCGCATAAAAGACATCCTCGCCGAACCCCTCGGCCAGATTTTCGACAATTTCGCTGCGCAACAGGGTGGCGGTGCGATCCTCCATCTCGGCGAATTGCGGTGTGACCCTGGCCTCTAGCGGAAAGCGACGCAGAAGGGAGGCACAGAAAGAGTGGATAGTCTGAATTTTAAGCCCACCCGGCGTTTCAATCGCGCGGGCAAACAGACGTCGCGCATCTTGCAGGGTCTCGGATGTGATTGCGCGCTCAAACCCAAGATCGCGCAGCTCGGTGGTCAAGGCGTCATCGGCCAGCATCGCCCATGCCCCAAGGCGGCGGAACAGCCGATTCTGCATCTCGCTGGCGGCGGCTTTGGTATAGGTGAGACACAAAATATGTTGCGGATCGACCTGATCTAGCAACAGCCTAGCCACACGATCTGTCAAAACCCGCGTCTTGCCCGAGCCTGCATTCGCCGACAGCCAGGTGGAGCGATCCGGTCGCGCGGCGTCAATCTGGTGTTGGGTGGCGTCGTTGCGTCCTGTCATTTGCCCATATCCGTCAAATCGGCCGCATCGGTGATGTCCCATTCACCAAAGCGGGCAAGCTGATCATAGTCGCCCTGATCGTCACTATTGCGTGGCGCACGGCGTGACATATAACCCTTTGACGGGTCCATGTAGGCCGAAATTAGCGTGTGAAATTCCGCCCAAACCTTTTCTGGCGGTTCTTCTTCAAGCGGCGCGTCTTCTTCCCGCCCGCCACTGCCAAGCCCGATGAAAACTGCGCGGGCCACCTTGGTGGGGCCCATCTCGCCAAAGCCTTCGTTCTCGGCAATCGCTGCCTCAAGCAAGAGCTGTTTGTCAAAGGCCCGCTGTTCTTTCTTGCTGGGCGGTTGACCGGTTTTGTAATCGTAAATGTGAAGGTTTCCATAGCGATCAAGATCTAGCCGGTCGGCCTGGGCGGTCAGGGTAAAGCCCAGATCGGCCAACCGGGCCTTGCCTTTGGCCTCGAAGGCAGTTGGGTTCGCGAGAACACGGCGGCCAAGTTCATGCTCAATGAACCAGTCGGCAACCCGTTCCAGTCGTGACAACCAAAGGGCGCGCGCCTCTGCCCAAGGGACATTTTCAGCCAGAATAGTGACTGCTTTCTCCATCAAAACCGCCCGCGTACAGCGTGTCGGATTCTCAAGCGTTTCACGTACAAAGCATTCCAGCACTTCATGCAAAACCGTACCGCGCAACAAGGCATCCGGCACCTTCATCAGTGGATCAAGCCGACGTAGCCCCAGAATGTGGCGGGCATAGATCGCATAGGGGTCGCGGATCAGCCGTTTGATTTCGGTCACCGAGAGTTGAGTGGGTCGCGCATCGGTGGGCGGGCAGGGGGACGGGCGTTTTTCAGATGGGGTATATCCCGGCTCTTCCAATTGAGTAACACGCTGTAACCATGCGCGCCCACGCGCGCGCATGCCGTCAAGGGCTTGAACGCCCCCTTGATCCGGCAGACCCGATAGAAGGTTTTGAATCCGGTTGAGCCAGCGCGACACAACCGTTTCAGTATCTTCAGAGCGCACGGACCGCGTAAGCCAAACCTCAGGTGCGGCAATGGCCTGTTGAAAATCATGGGCAGAGAGGCCAATCCGCCGTTCCGGCAGCAAAAGCCCCGCCTGATGGCGCAGGGTGCGGTTTAACCAAGGGTCGGGTTTGGGGGCCTCGGGCCAGCTTCCTTCGTTCAGACCCGCGAGAATAAGAAGGTCTGCGCCCTGAACCCGCGCCTCAAGCGTTCCCCAGATCAGGATATTAGGATGCGGTGCTATCGGGTTGCGCACCTCACGCGCGGTTAGGATTTTATGAAAAAGGCTGACATAATCGGCCGCGTTCAAGGCCCCGCCAGCCTCGGCCTCGGCAGATAGGTCGGCGACGGTCTTTTGCGCCTCTTGCCCGGCATCCTTTTGCCAAAGCGTCCCGCTGCCTTCACCCATGCTGCCCTGGGCGACTTTCTCGGCCAGAGCGATATGCGCCTCTATCCGTGCCGCAAGTGAAATATCGCTAGAATCGTCTCTGTCCGTGAAGCAAGCGCAAAGCCATTCCGCCCAAGGCGCCGCCATCTTGTCTTTGCGCCCCTCGGTCCAGAGCATCAGGCTTGCCTCGGTCGGATAGGGCGGGCCGTGTCGGCGCAGATGCAGTTCCAGTTCCCGCGTCAACCGCAGATGATCGCCCCGATCGCTGCCTCGATGGGTCAGGGGATGCTTGAGTAAAGTCAAAAGCGCCTCGGCGGTCAGGCGGTGGCGAAACAGATCGGCGACATGGCGCAACAAACGCCCCGGTGGCGACAGGTGCAAGGGAAGGCCGGCGCTATCGTCGGGTAGGATATCCCAGCGATCAAGCGCCGCGGTTACTTGCCGCGTCAGCATGCGATCTGGCGTGATCAGAGCGGCGGTTTTTCCCATCTCCGCAGCCTCGCGGAGGCGCATGGCAATCGCCAGAGCCTCGTGCCGGGTTGAAGGGGCCTCGAGCAGGGTCACGTTTTCCAGAGCACCCGGAATATCGCTAAGGTTCGGGCCGTCGCGCAGCCATTGATCGGTCACCGGCGCCGGGCGCAGCGCAAGCGAAATGATGGCGTTGCGGTTTGGGTTGGCGGGGGTCTCATCGCCCCAAAGCCGGATATCGCTGGTGGCAATTCCGGCCCCAGCGGCAAAACGGTGAAACCTGTATTGCGGGTGATCTTCGGATAGCATCGCGTTTTCAAGCGAAGACCAGACGTGATCCGGCATGTCAAAATCGAACCCCGGCAATACGACGGCGCCCTGCGGCAGCCGGGCCACCGCCTGCATCAAAAGTTGCGTTGCGCCGCGCGACCCGGTGGACCCAGCGATAATAATCGGATGTTGGGGCGGATCATTTTGCCACTGTTCTATACGGCGCTCGATGACAAGACGCTGGCGTGTTTCAACATCTGGCTGATCGAAACCGGCGTCAAAATAGTGACGAACAATGCCCAAAAACGACTTTATCCGCGCCCAATGCCCTGATTGATCGGTGACATCAAGATCGTCAATTACGTCAGGCGATACGCCCTCGCCGTGCATTTCATCCATCAAGCCAGCAAGGCTATCAGCCAGATCAAAGATCGCGCTGCGCGGGGCAAGGTCAGGCTGGCGATCCAAAAGCGCCGTGATCAGCTGAACCAGCTCTAGCCGCCGACGCAATGCAGGCACTGCATCAGGGATTTGCCCAAAATCCCAGCCCTCGCCAAGATCGGTCACAAGGCTGATCTGAGGAAGCAAAAGCGCTGGACCCTGATCAAACAGGTCACGAATGCGTCGCGACATGCGTTTGGTGTTCACGATCAACCGGACGCGCGCCAGGGCCTCGGGCGGTTGACCGGCGTGCCGCGCGATCAGCCCGTCAACCAACGCGCGCGGGAAATCGACACCGGGCGGCAGGCCAAAGACGCGCGGGTTGTCACTGGGGTCAAACATCGGGCCAACCCAGCATGTTTTCGGCCAGCTTTATGCCCTCGGGATGGCCCACATCGCACCATTTTCCGGGATAGGGGGCGGCGCAAAGACGACCGGTCTCAAGCATTTTGTCCCACAACAAGTTGAGTGAAAAACTCGTTTGGGGGATGTCATGCAAAAGCTCGGTCTTGATAATCTGAACCCCGGAATAAATCGCGCCGGGGCCGCGTTTGGCCCGCATGTCATCACCAATAATGAAATCGCCAACTCCGGCATGACCAATCGCGTTGGGCTTGGGGATGCAAAGCAACAGCGCATCCATCTGATCAGGGTTCCAAAGCCCGGCGAGATGATCAAGCGGGTTCGGGCCACACCAGACCGTATCGGTGTTCATGGTTATCACAGTTTCGGCACCCAAAAGCGGCAGGGCCTTGCGCAGGCCGCTGCCAGTTTCAAGAATTTCAGGGATTTCATGCGACAGGGCAACGCCGGTCCCTGAAAGGTGCTGTTCCAGCGCTTCGGGCAGATAATGCAGATTGGCGACAATGCGGTCCGCGCCATAGGCGCGCACCAGATCCAGCGCATGATCAATTAGCGGTCTTCCGGCCACGCGCACAAGCGGCTTGGGTTGATGCGCCGTAAGCGCACCCATGCGTGTGCCGAACCCTGCGGCAAATAACATTACCGGGTGAATTCGGACGCGCATTGATTTTTGAGCCTTTGCAAAATGGTCGGGGTGGGCGGCGGAAGAACAGCGTGGATAATCGCGGCGACCGGCGCCATCGCGGGGTGGGACAGGTCGCGCTCAAGATGGGCCCAGACGCGGGGGATCAGATCAACATAATGCGCCTTCCCATCGCGGATGCAAAGCCGGGCAAACACCCCCAAAATGCGCAGGTTCCGCTGTGCCCCAAGACAATGATAGGCGGTTCTAAAGCGCGCGGGATCGGCACCGGTTGCGTTAATATAGTGGTCGATCATGCTCTGTTCGACCTCGCGCGGCACATCGCGGCGCGCATCCTGCAGGACCGAGACAAGATCATAGGCCGGGTGGCCAAGCATCGCATCCTGAAAATCCAAAAGACCAACCCGCGCAACACCCGCACGATCCGGCAGCCAAAGCAGGTTTTCCGCATGGTAATCCCGTTGAATCAGAACATGCGTTTCATTGGCATGCGTCGCCAAAGCGGTCTTTATGGCCGCGTGAAATTCGTCCCTCTCTGTGCCGACATCACCGGTTGCGCCGACCAGATACCAATCGAACGCCAACGCGGCCATATCTGCCATTACCTTGGGCGAATAGGTGGCAAGGTCTGACGGCGGAGTGTGGCGGTGCAGCTCTGCCAGAAGGTCGGTTGCAGCACTGTAAAGTGGAAGTTCAAGCGCGGGATCGACCGGGATGACCCGCGCGAAAAGGGCGTCGCCAAGATCCTCAAGGATGAGAAAACCGTTGCCTTCGTCTTCGGCCAGAATGCGCGGCGCGCTTAGGCCAAGGCCAGTAAGATAGCGCGCGATGCGCAGGAATGGGCACACATCCTCGCCCTTTTCGGGCGGGGCATCCATCAAAACGGTGGTCTCGCCTGTGACCGCACGCGTTAGCCGTAAATACCGCCGGTTTGACGCATCACCCGCAAGCGGCGCGATCAGTGCATCGGCCCAATCGGTTTGCGCAATAAACGCCTGTTGCAATCCGGCGCGATCAGTCATGGCAAAGCCCCTTTACCCGTTCGGTCCAGATTGCATCGGACCAGGTGAGGCGCAAGAGGCGTTGATCGTCACCCTGGCCCGACTCAAAGGCAAGGCAAAGCGCGCTATCGGGGGCCAAATCGGCCAACCGGTCAGGCCACTCAATAAGACAGATTGCGTCCGTAAACGCCTCGGCCAGGCCCAGTTCGATCACCTCAAACGAATCGTTGAGCCTGTAAAGATCAGCATGCCAGATTTCGGCGGATGTGCCCGGATAAGTCTGCACCAATGTGTAGGTCGGCGAAGGGACATCTTCGGGTGTAGGCA
>CBDTZA010000133.1:0-5766 GCA_965364785.1 uncultured Roseovarius sp.
AGGCCTTGCTGCATGTCTGCGGCGAGGCTGATCCCCTGTCGCCAGAGCCGCCCGCCGATCTTGTCAAACCGCCGCCGCTAAGCGCGGGCGATAGCGCCTTGATGGCAAGCCTGAAACGCACCGGTTTGCATCCTTACCGCCTGCATTCCGCGATCCGTTATCTTGACGGCTGCCATGATTGCTTGGGTGTCAAATGCCCGCGCCCTTGCAAGATGGATGGCCGCTCTGCCGGGGTGGAACCGGCGCTGGCGACGGGGCATGCGCGCGTACTTGATAATTGCACGGTCAAGCGGCTTTGCGGTGCGTCGGGCCGGATCAGCCATATCGAGGTGTCGCGGGATGGCGAGGCGTTTGATCTGCGCGCGCGCCGCTTTGTTCTGGCGGCGGGGGCGTTTGGGTCACCGCGCCTGTTACTGGCGTCGCAAGCGACGCATTGGCCTGAGGGCTGCGCCAATGAAAGCGGGCTTGTCGGGCGGCACCTGATGTTTCACCTCAATGAGATGTTTGCCCTCTGGCCGCCACGTGATGCGCGCGCGCCGGGCCCCGGCAAAGCGATTTCGCTGCGCGATCTCTATCATCTGGATGGTCAGCGCTTTGGCGCGGTGCAGGCCATGGGTATTGATGCGGGCTACGGCGAGATCGTGCATTTTCTCAACGGCATGTTCGATCGCTCGGCGCTTCGCCATATCCGGCCCTTGCGCCATCTGACCCGCATCCCGGCGGCGATTGCCGCGCGCCTCATGGGACAGGCCAAGGTCTTTGTCGGCCTGTTGGAGGATCTGGGATATCCCGAAAACCGCGTCACATGGGATGCAACCGCGCCCGATGCGCTTGATTTCACCTATCATCTGCACGGTGAATTGCTCACCCGGCGCCGCGCCTTTCGCCGCGCCATTTCAAAGCGTTTGCGCGGGTATCGGCGGCTGTTTCTGACCCGCCAACCCGAGTTGAACTTTGGCCATCCCTGTGGCACGCTACGCTTTGGCAACGACCCGAAAACCAGCGTTTTGAATGCCGATTGCCGGGCGCATGGGCTGGACAATCTTTATGTGGCGGATGCCTCTTTCATGCCCTCGTCGATGGGGGTAAACCCCAGCCTGACCATTGCCGCTAACGCCCTGCGTGTTGCCGAGGCGATTGGGGCGAGCATCCCGAAGGACGAAGCCGAATGAATGACAGGATCAAATCCGGGATTGCCGTGGTCACCGGCGCGGGGGGCGGACTTGGCCGGGCCCTTGTGCTTGAACTGGCGGCGCGCGGCATGCGCGTGGTGGCGCTTGGTCGGCGGCGCGACGGGATCGAGGAAACCGCCGCCCTGGCGCCCGCAGGCGCGGTCGAGGTGCTTCAGGTCGATGTGGCCGATGCGGGGGCGGTGCGCGAAGGTCTGACCCAGATCACGGACGAGGTGCCGATCACCTTGCTGATCAACAACGCCGCCGTCTATCCGCGCCGCGATTTTCTGGATGAAACGCCTGACAGCTTTATGGATACGGTCGCGATCAATCTTGGCGGAATGGTCAATTGCAGCCACGCCGCGCTGGAAGGGATGGTCGAAACCGGGTTTGGCCGGATCATGAATATCTCGACCTTCGCTGATATTGCGCCCCTGCCGGCCTCGTCGGGTTATGCGGTTTCAAAGGGCGCGGCGCGCATCCTGACCCGCGCGATGATTGCCGATCTGGCGGACCGGTTCCCTGATATCGTGATCAATGACTGGATGCCGGGCATGTTGGCGACAAAGATGGGGGTGGCGCATGGGCTTGACCCGGCGCACTCGGCCAAATGGGGGGCTGCGCTTGCGCTCTGGCATGACCCGGCCCTGACCGGAAGCGTGTTTGAACAGGACTGCGAAATCCTGCCGCCGCGTGGTCTTAAGGGGCGGGTAAAGGACGCGCTGTTGCTGCGCCGCCGCAGCCCTCGGATGATCTCAGGCTGACCCGCGCAGGCGCAGCGCGCGCAGGGCATGCCCCGGAAAAATGGCCGCGCAACGGGCATAGCGCGGCACCATGCGGTGCGGCTGGGCCAGCATTCGCCACAGCCATTCCATCGCCATCGCCCGCACCCATTCGGGCGCACGCACCTGCTCTCCCGCAATGAAATCAAGCCCTGCGCCAAAAGCGGCAAAGCCCACATGCGGCAGTCGCGCATAGGCGCGGGCGGCAAAGATTTCCTGTTTCGGAGCACCAAGCGCCAACAGGCAAAGCCGCGCGCCGGATTGGTCGAGCTGATCAATTAACGCATCTGCGGCGGGGCCTGCGGGGTCAAACCCCATCGGCGGGGCAATATGCGCCGCGATCTCCAGCCCCGGTACCTCTGCGCGCAAGGTATTCGCGGCCTCTTCGAGCACCGGCGTCGTGCTGCCCAGCAAGGCCAGAGGCGCACCCAAAGACGCGGCAATCCGCACCAGCGGCATCACCATATCAGAGCCGGGAACCAAGCCCACAGGCCGCCCGGCAAGTCTGGACAGCCAGACAATCGGGTTGCCATCAGCCACGATCATGTCGTGCCGGGCATAGGCCGCCAGAAACGCCGGATTGTGCGGCAGCTTCACCAGATGATCGAGATTGATCGTTGCCAGGGCAAAGCCGCGCCCGTCGCGCAGCCGCGCCTCGACAGCCTGTTCAAGCGCATCGCGGTCCCGCGGGGCGATCCGGATACACTGTTCTTTGATCTGAAATTCCACGATGATGGCCCCGATACCCGACTTGTCCAGATCAGCTATATTAGTCTTGAAACATGGCTGGCCATAGGGCGAAACCGGGGTCTTTTTGCGATTTGGCCGCGCGGGCGTGGCAAGGTGGCATCATCGGGTGGCAAATACCCCGGAATTCGGGAAAATGGTCGAATTATCGCCATTTTCATGTGCTTAGCGGGGGCATGATGCAGGGGAACGGGGCAATGATCTGGGCAAAGGGTGCCAATATGAGGCGGTCGGCATGAGCCGAGTTGCGATCATAGGCTGCGGATTTGTGGCCGATCTTTACATGCGGTCGCTGGCCCGTCATCCCGAGGTGACGGTTTGCGCCGCCCATGATCGTGATCCGGCGCGGCTTGCGGCGTTCTGCGCGCATTGGGGCGTAACGCCTTTGGCCGACTTGGGTGCGCTCTTTGCGGCGCTTGGAGCGGATGGCGTGGTTTTGAACCTGACCAACCCGCACGCGCATTACGAGGTCAACCGCGCCTGTCTTGAGGCCGGGCATCATGTCTATTCTGAAAAACCGCTGGCGATGAAATTGGCGCAGGCGCAGGCGCTTCATGATCTGGCGCGCGCGCGCGGGCTTATGCTTGCCTCGGCGCCCTGTTCGGTCTTGGGCGAGGCAGCGCAGGTGCTGGCCTCTGCCGTGCGGCGCGACGTGGCGGGGACGCCCCGGCTTGTCTATGCCGAGCTTGACGATGGGTTCATCCCGCAGGCGCCCTATCGCAAATGGCAAAGCGAAAGCGGTGCCCCCTGGCCCTATGCGGACGAGTTTCAGGTTGGCTGTACGCTGGAACATGCGGGCTATTACCTGAGTTGGCTGATTGCGATGTTTGGCCGGGTCGAAACCGTGGTTGCCGCCTCGGCCAGCGTGATCCCCGACAAGCCCGGTGCGGGCACGACACCGGATTTTTCGGTGGCGACGCTGTTTTTTGCGGAGGGCCTGGTGGCGCGGCTGACCTGTTCGATTGCCGCGCCGCATGATCACCGGATCAGGGTCATTGGTGACAAGGGCGTGTTGCAGGTGGCGCGCGCCTGGGACAATGCGGCGCCGGTGCGGTTTTACCGCCGCCTGACAATCCGGCGGCGGCTTTTGGAGCATCCGTTTGGGCGACGCATCCGCGCCCACGCGCCGAGCCACCCCAAGGTGGGGCGGTGGGGTGCGGCCTCGATGAATTTCGCGCTTGGCCCGGTCGAGATGCTTGCCGCTCTGGCCGAGGGGCGCGCCTGTCGCTTGTCCAACGACATGGCGCTTCACCTGACCGAGGTCACTTTGGCAATTCAGAATGCGGGCCGCAGGACGGGGGCGCAAGCCATGCAAAGCGGCTGTGAGCGCATGGAGCTTTTGCCATGGGCGTGACGCCGCAGATCGTTCTGATCACCGGCGCCGGTGGCTTTCTGGGCCGCGCGGTGGTGGCCGAGGCGCTTGCGCGGGGGCATGCCGTGCGGGCGCTTGTCCGGGCCTCAAAGCCCGCTTCGCTTGGCGACGGGGCCGAAGTGGTGGCACTTGATCTTGCGGCGGCGGAACCGGCGCAGTTGGCAAACGTGTTGGCAGGCGTTGACGTGGTGATCCATCTGGCCAGCACCCTTTCGGGGGACTGGGCCGCGCAGGAGCGCGACACGCTTGAGGCGACCCGCCGCCTGACCTTTGCCATGGCTGCGGCCCCCCATCCGCCCTGTCTTGTTCTGGCCAGTTCGATCGCGGTCTATAGCGCGGACCGGGCCCTTGAGGGGGGCGTCATCGACGAGGATACACCGCTTGAAACAGCTCATCTGGGGCGCGACAGCTATGCCCGTGCCAAGCTTGCACAAGAGCAGATTGCCCAAGGTGCGGGCCTGACTCTCACCACCCTGCGCCCCGGTGCGATCCTTGGGCCGGGTCGGGTGATGAACACCCATCTTGGGGTTGGTCTCGGGCCGGTCCTGATCCAGCTGGAGACGCGCGGCGAGGTGCCACTTGTTGCCCTCAGTGATTGCGCGCGGGCCTTTGTTCTGGCCGCGACTGGCGCGGGGCCGGGTGGTGTTTACAACATTCTTGGCGATGCCTGCCCGACCCGTGCGGGCTTTGTCGCGCAACTGCGCCGGGGCGGCTGGCCGCGCTTTGTCGTGCCGCTCAGCTGGCGAATTTTGTACGGGTTGGCGCGCGCCCTCGCCCCGCTTGACCTGTCGCTGCCGGGGCTTTTGCGCCCTGCCACACTGCGCGCGCGGATGATGCCGGTGAGTTATCGCAACGACCGCGCCAAATCCGGGCTTGGCTGGCAACCCGAGCAAAAGTTCGAGACCGCAGTGCAAGCCGCGCTTGAGGCCACGCCATGACTGGCCCGATTGCCTATCTCACTGGGGAATACCCCCGTGCGACCGATACCTTTATTCAGCGCGAGGTTGCCGCCCTGCGCGCCCATGGCATGGTGGTCGAGACCTGCTCGATCCGGCGCACCGGCGCCGAGCATCACACCGGCCCCGAGCAACACCTTGAGGCGGCGCAGACCTTTCACGTACTCGAGGCGGCCAAATCGCCGATCCGTCTTGTCCGGGCGCATCTGGCGGCCTTGAAACAGCCCAACCGCTGGTTCAAGGCGCTCTGCCTCGCCCTGCGCACAAGCCCCGGCGGGATTAAGCCGACGCTCTATCAGCTGATCTATCTGGCCGAGGCGGCGGTGCTGGCCGATCATCTGCGCAGGCGCGGCATCGGGCATCTGCACAACCATATTGCCAAATCAAGCTGTACCGTCGCCATGCTGATGAGCGAGATGTCGGGCATCCCCTATAGTTTCACGCTGCATGGGCCGGATATCTTTTTCGAACCCTATCGCTGGCGGTTGGATGAAAAGATCACCCGTGCCAGCTTTGTCGTCTGTATCAGCGAATTCTGCCGCTCGCAGGCGATGGCGTTTTCCACGCCTGACATGTGGGACAAGCTTCATATTGTGCATTGCGGGGTCGATGCCGCGCGCTATGACGGCCCCGTGCGGCATGCGCCCGCGCATCTGTTGTTCGTCGGGCGATTGGCGGCGGTCAAGGGCGTGCCGGTGCTGGCCCGGCTCTTCGCCATCCGCGACCTGGCACTGGGG
>CBDTZA010000134.1:0-5754 GCA_965364785.1 uncultured Roseovarius sp.
CGGCGCAGGTCATCGTCATCCATCGCGGGCAGGTCATCATGCACAAGGCTATAGGCATGCAGCGCCTCGATGCCACAGGCAGACCAGATCGCGCGCGCACCGGCCACGCCGTGCAGCCGCGCAGTTTCCATCACCAGAAAGCCGCGAATGCGTTTGCCGCCGCGCGTGGCATATCCCATGCCCTGCGCCACGGCGCCGGTGCCAAACGCCGCCAAAACCCTGTCAAAATGCACCTGAATAAGGGCCGCATCAGCAGAAAGCCCGGCTTTCATCGCCCTCAAAGACCCTCGACAGGGGTGGTGCCGGTGGGCTGACCGTCGCCGTCAAGCGTGATCGCAGCGACCTTTTCCTCGGCCTCTTTCAGCTTTGTCTCGCAGCGCTTCTTAAGCTCTGCGCCGCGCTCGTAAAGTTTGATCGAATCCTCAAGCGCCACATCGCCGCGCTCCAGCTTGCCGACAACCTGTTCCAGTTCTTTCATCGCCTGTTCAAACGCCATTTCGGACACGGGGGTATCGGGCATTGCGGGCATCCTGTTGCTTGTTTTTCACGCAACACCATAGCCATGTCGGCGGGGGGGTGCAATTCGGTTGACGCCCCTTTGCGGCTGCGGGACAGTGGGGGCATGAGCGATCTGCCGACCCCTGCCCCTCTGCCCGATCCTGAGGCGCTGCATGCCCTGCATGGGCGCTTTGAAGCGGCGCGTGCCGCCTGTCCGACACTTGAGAGTGCAGACCTGAGCGAGGTCTTGCGCATCGTGCCCGGCAAGCGCGCCATCATGGCCGGAACGCTTGAAGGGCGCGCCGCCGTTTTTCGCATCTTTGCCCCCGAACAGGGCGACAACACCACGCGCGAATGGCGCGAGATGACGCGGATTTGGCCTTTTATGAACAGCGGCAACTATCGCGTGGCCGAACCGCTTTTGCATCTGCCCGAGCATGGTATTCTGGTCATCGAAGCGGTCAGCGGTCTGCCCCTGCTTGAACATTTCTGGCAATCAGAGCCCGATAGCCGCGCCCGCCACCTGCGCCCGGCCGCCGAGTGGTTGCGCCGCTATACCGAAGGCACCGAAAGCTGGCGCGCGGGCAATGCGGCCGGCTGGCTTGCGCGCACTGAGCGCGCGGCGGCCAGCCAGCCCTTTGCCAATCTGCGCAAGGTCGAGGCAGGGATATTGGCCGAGTTGCGCCGAATGGCGGCGGCGCTTGAAAGAGAAGAATGGCGCGTCGCGATCTGTCATGGTGATTTTCACCCCAATAACCTGATTTTAAACGAGGACCGACTGACGGGGATCGACATTGGCGGCTCGTCGCGGATGCCGGTTTGCAAGGATATTGCGCGATTTCTGGTCCATATGGGGCGGCGCGGCATGATCCCGTCGGGTGTGCGCCATCTGGGCGTTGACCGGCTTGGGATAGCGGCCTTTGCGGATGCCTTTGCGCTGACCAGTGTCGAGCGCGGGCTGTGGTTGCCGTTTTTCATCGGCTGCGAGGCGCTTATGCGGGTGGAAAGCAAGAGCCTGAAAAAGGGCCGGATCAAACGCGCCGAAGCGATGTATACGGCGCTGCGCGACGATCTGATCGCCGCGCGCCCCTCTTGATCTAACGCCCTTTGAACAACCCGCCCAGGATGCCGCGCACAAGGCGGCGCCCGGTCGTACCCTTGAGCTCTTTAAGCACCACATCGGTCAGCGCGCGGCCAAAACCGCCAGACGACGAAGAGGAGGATTTGCGCGCGCGGCTGCTGGTCCTGCGGCTCTCATCAGCCCCGCCCGAATAACGGCGCGCGGCCTTGAACTCGCGTTCTTTCTCGGCGGCTTGCTCTTCGCGGGCCTCGGCCTCTTCCGCGTCTTTCGCGGCGGCCCCGGCGCGGGCCAGCAACATCTCATGCGCCGAATGGCGGTCAACCGTGGTCTCGTATTTGCCAATCACCGGCGAGGCCGCAATCACCGCGCGCCGCGTTGCCGCGTCGCAGGGGCCAAGCTGGGTTGCGGGGGGCCGGATCAGGGTGCGTTCAACCACCCCCGGCACGCCCTTGTTTTGCAGCATCGAGGTCACCGCCTCGCCGACGCCGACATCGCGAATGGCCTCGACCGTGTCAAAGCGTGGATTGGGGCGATAGGTCTCCGCCGCCCGCTTGAGCGCCTTTTGATCGCGCGCTGTAAAGGCGCGCAGCGCATGCTGAAAGCGGTTGCCAAGCTGGCCCAGAATATCCTCGGGCACGTCATCGGGGTTCTGGGTGATAAAATAGATCCCCACCCCCTTGGAGCGGATCAGCCGCGCCACCTGTTCGACCTTGTCGACAAGCGCCTTGGGGGCGTCTTCAAACAGCAGATGCGCCTCGTCAAAGAAGAACACCAGCTTGGGTTTATCGACATCGCCCACCTCTGGCAGGGTCTCGAACAGCTCGCTCAGAAGCCAGAGCAGGAAGGTCGCATAAAGTCGCGGCGAGGCGATAAGTTTGTCGGCCGCAAGGATGTTGATATAGCCGCGCCCCTCGGGGGTCACACGCATCAGATCCTCAAGCGACAGCGCCGGTTCGCCAAAGAAATGCGTGCCGCCCTGATTTTCAAGCACCAGAAGCGAGCGCTGGATGGCGCCGACCGAGGAGGCGCCGACATTGCCATAGCGCAGCGACAGATCGTCGGCATTCTGCCCGACCCACATCAACAGCGCCTGAAGGTCCTTCATATCCAGAAGCGGCAGGCCGTCTTCATCGGCGACGCGGAAGGCGATGTTCAAAACGCCCTCTTGCGCATCCGACAGCCCCATCAGACGCGACAGCAAAAGCGGGCCCATCTCTGACATGGTGGTGCGCACCGGATGGCCCTGTTCGCCGAACAGGTCCCAGAAGATCACCGGATAGGCATCATAGCGAAAATCGACAAAGCCGATCTTTTCGGCCCGCTCGGTGAATGGCGTGTGCAGCTTACCGCCGGGATCGCCCGCCACCGCCATGCCCGAGACATCGCCCTTGATGTCGGAAAGGATCACCGGCACGCCGGCATCCGAAAAGCCTTCGGCCAGAATTTGCAGGGTGACGGTCTTGCCGGTGCCCGTGGCCCCCGCAATAAGGCCATGCCGGTTGCCGTATTTCAGCAGCATATCCTGCGGCTCTGAATAGTCCGGCCCGCCGCCGCCCACGAATAGCAATTTGTGCACCCTGATACCCCTTGTCCCAAAATGGTCACGCGCCGAACATACAAAGTTAAGGTTTTCATGCCAGTATGAATTCATTCCCGGGACCGAATGTCCTCTGGTGCCGGGTGACTTCCTCCCTGTCAGACTGGCCGTGCCTTCGGGTGCGGCCTTTTTTGATGTTTTAGCGAACTCCCCTGTTGACGGATGCAGGCTTCTGTCCTAGCGTCTGCATCACTATATAAGTCGGCCAGTCCGACGGGGAGAGACAGGAAAGAGGCCGCAAGGCCTCTTTCTTTATGGCGACTCACCATTTGGTCGCGCGCGCCATTTGGTCGCGCGCGGTCGGTGCAGGTCGGTGCAGATCATGGATATTTTGAGGGTGTCGACCGCTAGCGGAAACCTGCCAAAGCGATGCGCATTTCTTGCGATTTGATCCTGACTCTCCTGCGCGGCCGTGGTAGTTCGTCTTGAACATTCCAGCTTGTTATGGGGAAAAGATGCCTAAATTTCTTTCGAATCTGTCACTGATCGCCGTTTTGGCAATGGGCACGTCACTAAGTGCGCAAGAGGCCACCACTGAAGCCGAGGCAGCTCCGGCTGCGGATGCTGCTGCCCCCGCGCCCGAAGCGCCGGCCGCAGATGCGACCCCGGCCCCCGAAGGCGCTGTGGCCGCACCCGAAGGTCTGGATCAGGGCCGCGTGGTCGAAGAGGACCCGTCCTATATCAAGGCCACCTATGATGACTGGCAGATGAAATGCTTTCGCACCGGGACCGAAGAGGACCTGTGCCAGATGTATCAACTGCTGACTGAAGAGGCCGGCAACCCGGTTGCCGAATTCAGCCTCTACCGCCTGCCCAAGGGCGCGCCGGTTGTGGCGGGTGCCACGATTGCCGCCCCGCTTGGCACGCTTCTGACCGAGGAAATCAAGCTGTCGATCGACGGAGGCAAAGCCAAAAGCTATGCCTATTCGTTCTGCACCATGGCCGGTTGTTTTGCCCGCATTGGTCTGTCGCAGGCCGATGTTGATGCGCTCAAGCGCGGCGTCAAGGCGATGCTTGAGATTGTCCCGGCACAGGCGCCCGACCAGAGGGTCAAGATTGGCGTCTCGCTGAAAGGCTTCACCTCTGCCTTCGATAACGCGTCGGTTCTCCAGCAATAAATTGGGTCGGGGCCACGCGCCCCGGCACAGCAATTTTGAAATACCGCCAGGACACACATCCGGCGGCATTTTTCGTGGCGACGGCTTTGCCCCTATCACATCTCAGTGAGGGATCGGCCAATCCGGCACGCATCCCGTGCTCTGGTCTTGCGCGTGGGGGGCGACACCGTCAGCATGGCGTCAAAGGCGTATGCCGGGAAAAAGGGTTTGATCATGAAGAAACTGTTGCTGGGGTTGGCGATCATCCTTGTTGGCGGCGCGGCCTATTGGACGACACGGCCCGACCCCTTTGAGACCGGCGCGCCGCTGCTGGCGAATGGCAAAGCGGTTCATCTTCTGGACGGGCTCGACACCGATACCCTTTCTGCGGGCTGGGTGCATCGGACGTTCTTTCGCATTCCGCCTACCGACTACCGGATGACCAAGGAGGGCGAGACGCCGGTGCTGCGCTGCACCACCGATAAGGGCGCTTCAATCCTGGCGCGCGACATGAGGATTGCCGTCAGCGATCTGCCGATGCTCAGCTGGCGCTGGAAGGTCACGCAGCCGATTGAAAGCGATGTCGATGAGGCGACAGAGGATGGCGACGATCACCCGCTGCGTCTCTATCTGCGCTTTGCCAATGAGGCGGGTGAGACGCGCGGCACCGAGATCATCTGGAGCAACCGGAAATATGCGCCGGGCGACTATAAGATCATCGGCTCGTTTTATCACTATGTTGCCAATGGGTTGAATGCCAATGTCGGCCAATGGCATGAGCAATCGGTCGATCTGCGCCAGCTTTACAGCGACATCGGCGGCACCGGCACCCCGACGCTTACGGTGCTGGGGGTGTTTTGTGACAGCGACAACACGGCTGGCAAAAGTGACGGGGTGTTTAGCGATATCACCCTGTCGGCGGCCGGGGAAAGCTAGGCTTAAAATCCACCGGGCTTTCGGGCGAAAAACACCTTGGTGACGTCTTGCACGATTTCCCACGTCACCCGCGCGCCGTCGCGCACAAAAAGGCTATCGCCCACGCCAAGCGCGCTTATCTCACCACTTGCGTGATCAATCAGCCGACACTTGCCCGTCAGGATCGTCATAAGCTCATCCCCCTGCTCGGTGCATTCAAACGCCCCCAGGGTGCAGCGCCAGATGCCAAGCCGGGTGACATGCCCCGGCCCGCCCGCATCAATCCGACCCGAGGCGCGCGGCGCGCCCTCAAGGATGCGGTAATTGCTTGCCGGATTGTCAAACGGCCAGTCCTCAAGCGGGCCCACATCATCGCCGGGTTTGTACATCTGCATGGCTGTCCTCCGACTTACCCTAGCTGAACCGGCGCAGTGCCAGAACCGCGTTCAGCCCGCCAAAGGCAAAGGCATTGGTCAGCGCCACATCGACCAATGCCTCGCGCGCGACATTGGGCACCACGTCAAGCGCGCATTCCGGGTCCGGCTCTTCATAGCCGATGGTGGGCG
>CBDTZA010000135.1:0-5732 GCA_965364785.1 uncultured Roseovarius sp.
TACTTGAGGTCATCGCGCGCACCACAGCCCCCTGAGCCGCGCCTGGTCTTTCGGGTTCTCGTCGGCCTGTGCCATTGCGATTTGGGTCTCGCGGGCAATGGCTGCGATCTGGTTTGCAAAACTCGCTTGGTCCTTGAGTGCGGCAGCCTCCCCAAATATCCCGTTCAGACATTCAATGATCTCCTGCCGATAAGCGGGTTTATCCATCCTCGCGAGAAGGGTTTTTGCCCCGGCCCTCGTGACCCTGATTGAATGGCAGGAAGAATGTGTTCTCGCCGTTCACCTTCGCAGCATCATCAATATCGGTCTGGTTGATGTCTGGGTCATAGTTCAGGTGGTACCCCAGGATATACCCGGTCTTGCCTTCAACAATGCAGGTCGAGGTGAACTGAATGGTCTTCCGCTAGTTTCGACTTTTCCAGGTGATTGGATAATCCTGACGATCAACGCAAAGGCGGACATACTTCCGGTGAATATGATCTGCCCGGACTTCCCGTTCACCTACAAAGCCGAGGCATTGGGCGTAAATGAAGTCGATCTTGTCATAGACCGCCTTTTCGCTGATTTCGGCCATCCTTGCGATCCCGTGAACCGGCTTCTTGGAGATGGCTTCCTTTAAGACGGCCTTGTTCTCCTGTGGTTTCCTCTATCCGGCAGGCGCCTTTGTCTTCACCAAGAAGGCAGCCCGGCACTATTTGCATTGCAGCCTCGCTGATGAAGCAAGTTTCCGCCTGCATCTCTATATCTGTGGTGCCTGATTTTCATCCCACTCTGCGCCGCCGAAGATTTCGTGTTGGCGCCAAAGCAAACTGGGCAATGCATTAACACATTGGCCAGCAACACATTTTTCAGTGCGTTCCAGTTAAGTCCTACCTACCGGTTACAACTAAGTAAACGGCTGGGGCCATGCAATCCCCCATCGGGGCAGGCATTATTTAAGTCGCCAAAGGGGAACGCCTTTGACGGGTCATTGTGGTGGTTGCGCGAAAACCGTGGAAAGGGACCGTGCGGGGCAGGGGTGTGATGAGTATTTGAGAACGATGAAAGTGATCCGCGCGACGGGTATGGGAGCACGTCACGCGGCCTCTTGCGCCTTGATGAATAAAGTATGCGCGTGAGCGCATTCCGCTGGATCAGACCTGTCGGGCATGCCCGGCTCTAGTTGGTGGCTGATCCCCCGACCGTCAAACCGCCGATCAAAACGGTTGGCTGGCCCACGCCCACCGGCACCCACTGGCCCTGTTTGCCGCAATTGCCCATGCCGGGGTCAAGGGCCATGTCATTGCCAAGCGCGCGAATCTGGTTCAGGGCGGTCGCGCCGTCCCCGATCAGGGTGGCGCCTTTGACCGGTACGCCTATTTGTCCGTTTTTCACGCGGTACGCTTCGGTGCAGCTGAACACGAACTTGCCATTGGTGATATCGACCTGACCGCCGCCAAAACCCACGGCGTAAATCCCGTCTTTCAGCTCGGCCACCAGATCGCCGGGCTCGGTCTCACCGCCCAGCATATAGGTATTGGTCATGCGTGGCATCGGCGCATGGGCATAGCTTTCGCGCCGCCCGTTGCCGGTGGGGGCAACCCCCATCAGGCGGGCGTTCTGGCGATCCTGCATATAGCCCACCAGAATACCGTCTTCGATCAGCACATTCTTGCCCGATGGCGTGCCCTCGTCGTCAAAGGTGATGCTGCCGCGCCGATCCGGAATCGTGCCATCATCCAGCACCGTCACGCCCGGTGCGGCAATCCGTTGGCCCATCAACCCGGCAAAGGCCGAGCTGCCCTTGCGGTTAAAGTCGCCTTCAAGGCCATGACCAATCGCCTCATGCAGCAAAATCCCCGGCCAGCCGGGGCCAAGCACCACATCCATGATGCCCGCTGGTGCAGGCTCTGCGCGCAGGTTCACAAGGGCGATGCGCAGGGCCTCACGGGTTTTGGCCTGCCAGTCGGCCGGGTCGAGCAGACCGTCAAGGCCCACGCGCCCACCGCCGCCCGCACTGCCTTGTTCGCGCCGATCCTGATCGTCGACAATGATCGAGACATTGACGCGCGTCATCGGGCGGATATCGCTGACCTCTGATCCATCCGGGCGCAGGATTGTCACCTCTTGCAGAGAGGCCGCAATCGAGGCCGAGACCTGAACCACGCGGGCATCAAGGTCGCGGGCAAAGGCGTCGATTTCGCGCAGGGTCTCAAGTTTGACCGGAAAGCTGGCCCCGGCAATCGGGTCGGCATCCGTATAAAGGCGGCGATTGGTCTGCGCCGGGGCATCGGCCAATGTGCCGCCGCCTTCGCCAACCGCAAGCCGCGCGGTATCAACGGCGCGGGTCAGGGCGGCCTCGTTTACCTCAGAGGAATGCGCATATCCCGTGACCTCGCCGCGCACGGCGCGCAAACCGAACCCTTCAGAGGCATCATAAGAGGCGGTTTTGACGCGGCCATCGTCAAAAAGCACCCCCTCAGAGCGGTGCCGCTCCAGAAAAAGCTCGCCATCATCGGCGCCTCGGGTGGCCTCTTGCAGGCGCGCAAGGGCCGTGTCGCGGTCAAGAAGGCTGTCAAATGGGCGAAAAGGGGTATCGATCATGGCGGCGTTTGTCCTATATATCGGCGGTAAGGCGGTGGCAGTTAATTTGATCTAAATCAAAAAAGCGTCCGTTTGCCGCAATGGTCTTTCTTGTCGTTTGAGGCAGAATATGGTTTTAGACGACACTGAGACAATGGGATTCCGCCTTTGGGTGGATCGACCCGTACAAAGATATATGAACCGCTTCAACCGATCAGGGTGTAAAATGCGACTAACTTCAAGCCTTATGGCCGTTCTGGCCGCCCTTTCCACCCTTCCTGCCATGGCGCAGGAGGGACTCGAGATCGTCGGCAAACCCGTAGATGGCAAGATGGGGTTCCAACCTGCCGCAAGCGAACTGGCCCGCGATTTGCAGTGGCTCGACGGAATGATCAACGTGATCATCATCGCGATCGTGCTTTTCGTGACCGCGCTTCTGGCGATCGTGGCCGTTCGTTATAACCGCCGCGCCAATGCCAATCCGGCGTCATTCACCCACAATTCGACGATTGAGATTGCCTGGACGATCATCCCGATTGTCATTCTGGTCTTTATCGGGGCGTTTTCGCTTCCGGTTCTGTTCAAGGAGCAGGAAATTCCTGACGGCGAAGTGCATATCAAGGTTACTGGCAATCAGTGGTACTGGAGCTATGAATATACCGACAATGATTTCGGTTTTGACAGTTACATGATCGGCTCACCAGCCACCGGCGGCGACAACCGCATGAGCCCTGAGGTCGAAGCACAGCTGATCGAGGCGGGCTATAGCAAGGATGAATTCCTGCTGGCCACGGATACCTCGGTTGTTGTTCCGATCAACAAAGTGGTCGTGATGACCCTGACCGGCTCTGACGTAATCCACAGCTGGACCATTCCCGCCTTTGGCGTGAAACAAGATGCCGTTCCCGGTCGTCTGAGCCAGCTCTGGTTCGCGGCCGAAAAGGAAGGCATCTATTTCGGCCAGTGCTCCGAGCTTTGCGGTCAGGCGCATGCCTATATGCCGATCACCGTCAAGGTCGTGAGCGAAGCCGAGTATGAAAAATGGCTTGAAGGCGCGATCGAGGAATATGCCGGCACGCCGCGCCCGGTTGATGTGGCTCTGGCCAACTAAGCTGACTGGGATGCGCGCAACCCGCGCGCATCCATCCCAAAACATGACCCTCAGGGGACATCGGAGAGCCTAATGAGCGACGCAAGTCTCAACACAAGCGCAAACGTCCAGGTGGCACAGCCCGGCGAGGCCGAGTTCGGCGATTTCTTCGCTCTGCTCAAGCCGCGGGTGATGACGCTGGTTGTGTTTACCGCTTTGGTCGGTCTGCTGGCGGCCCCGGTTGGCGTGCATCCGATGGTCGGGCTGGCCGCGATTCTGTTCATTGCTGTTGGCGGTGGTGCGGCCGGCGCGCTGAACATGTGGTGGGAATCCGATATCGATTCCCTGATGAAGCGGACCCGCAAGCGCCCCATTCCGGCAGGCAAGGTCACCCGCGACGAGGCGTTCGCCTTTGGTGTGACGCTGGCGGTGATGTCGGTTGTGATGTTGTGGCTGGCCACGAATGCCGTGGCGGCGGGCCTTCTGGCCTTCACGATCTTTTTCTATGTGGTGATCTACACCATCGGCCTGAAACGCTGGACCCCGCAGAATATCGTCATTGGCGGTGCCGCAGGGGCCTTTCCTCCGATGATCGGCTGGGCGGCGGCCACTGGCGCTGTCAGTGTCGAATCGGTGCTGATGTTCGCGCTTATCTTCATGTGGACCCCGCCGCATTTCTGGGCCTTGGCGCTTTTCATGAAGGGCGACTATCACGAGGCCGGCGTGCCGATGCTGACGGTGACGCACGGGCGCAAGTCGACGCGCACGCACATCCTTGTCTATACCGTGTTGCTGGCCATTCTGGCCGTTGGCGCGAGTTTTACCGCAATTGGCGGGCCGATTTACCTCGCGGTGGCACTGGTGCTGAATGCGATGTTCCTGCGCGATGCCTATGCGATCTGGCGACGTGATGAAGAGATGGCCGAGGCCGACGGATACCGGGTTGAAAGGAAAGCGTTCAAACTATCGCTCTATTACCTCTTTGGCCATTTCACGGCGATCCTGCTTGAGGCGGCATTGGCGGGCTTTGGGCTTGGGGGCTGGGCATGAGCTTTCGCGAGGAACATGAACTGCACAAGCGCCGCTTTGGCCGCAATCTTGGGCTTGGTGTTGTGCTGGCGATTTTCGTGGCGCTGGTGTTCGGCCTGACGATTGCCAAAGTGTCCAACAACGACTTCAAGGTTCCTGCAAAACAGGGGGCGACGAACTAATGGCGATGGACCCGAAAATCAAGACAGTCACCCGGCTTGTGGGTGTGGTGGTCCTTATGGGCGGCCTCGCCTGGGCGTCGGTGCCGTTTTACAACTGGTTCTGCCGCGTGACCGGCTTTGGCGGCACCACCGGCGTGGCCGTTGCCGGCAGCGACACCGTGCTGGAGCAGACCATCAAGATACGCTTTGACGGCAGCAAGGACCGCAACATGCCGTGGGAATTCAAGCCCGTCGTGCATGAAATGGAATTGAAGATAGGCGAAACCGGGCTTGCCTTTTATGAGGCCTATAACCCGACCGACCGCGTTATTGCCGGCTCTGCCAGCTATAACGTCACCCCCTATGAGGCGGGTGGATTTTTCACCAAGATCGACTGTTTCTGCTTTACCGAGCAGGTGTTGCAACCTGGCGAGCGGGTGCAGATGCCGGTGACATTTTACGTCGATCCCGAAATCGTAACAGACAGGGATGCAAAATACGTGCATACGATCACCCTGTCCTATACGTTCTACGAAATTGACCTGCCCCAGGAGACCCAAGCGGCGCTTGAGCAGAGCAACACAACCGATACAAAATTGAACTGAGCCTTCGACGAGGGAAAATACAAAGATGGCACACGCGAAAAATCACGACTATCACATTCTGCCCCCCTCTCTCTGGCCGCTTCTGGGCGCCCTGGCGGGGTTCGTCATGCTGTTCGGCGCGGTCCTGTTCTTCCACGACCATGGTCCGTGGATGCTTTTGGCAGGCGTTGTCGGCGTTCTTTATGTCATGTTCGGCTGGTGGGCCGATGTGGTGAACGAAGGCCAGACCGGCGATCACACACCGGTCGTGCGGATCGGCCTGCGTTATGGCTTCATGATGTTCAT
>CBDTZA010000136.1:0-5731 GCA_965364785.1 uncultured Roseovarius sp.
CGCTCTGGCTATTCCAAGCAGGGCGGCTTTGAAATCTATGTCGAGGGTAGCGATATCGGCATGCCGCTCTGGAATGCACTGATGGAGGCGGGCAAGGACCTTGATGTTCATGCCGGGTGTCCCAACCTGATCGAGCGGATCGAGGGCGGGTTGCTGAGCTATGGCAATGACATGACCGATGATCACACGCCGCATGAATGCGGGTTGGGCAGGTTCTGTAACACTCATACGGCGATTGGGTGCGTCGGGCGCGACGCGCTGTTGCGGGTGGCCAAGGAAGGCCCGGTGCAACAGATCCGCGCGGTCGAGATCGACGGCCCGGCCGTGCCCGGCTGTGACCGGTGGTGGCCGGTGACGGCAAATGGCAAACGGGTCGGGCGGATCAGTTCGGCGGCCTGGTCGCCGGACTTCAACATCAACGTGGCCATTGGCATCATCCGAATGACCCATTGGGACGCGGAGACCGAAGTGACCGTTGAGGCCCCCGATGGGCCGCGCGCGGCGCGGGTACGCGAGAAATTCTGGGCCTGAGCGCCCGGAGGATCGTGCGGGACTGAGGGGCGCTGCCCCTCAGACACCCCGGGATATTTTTAGCCAGAAGAAGCAGGGCGCAGGCTCTGCTTCAGGAATAGGAGAGCGATATGTTCAACGCATTGGTTGTTGAGAAGGACGAAGAGAGCGGCAAGACGAGCGCAGCAGTCAAGCAAATCGGGCTGGACGATCTGCCGGAGGCCGAGGTGACCGTCGCGGTCGAGTATTCCACGGTGAATTACAAGGATGGCCTTTGCATCGGGCCGGGCGGCGGCTTGGTGCGCAAATACCCGCATGTGCCGGGCATTGATTTTGCCGGCACCGTCGAGGAGAGTTCTGATGACCGCTACAAGCCCGGCGACAAGGTTGTTCTGACCGGCTGGCGCGTGGGTGAGGCCCATTGGGGTGGTTATTCCCAAAAGGTGCGGGTCAAGGCCGATTGGCTGGTGCCGCTGCCTGAGGGGCTTAGCACACGTCAGGCGATGGCGGTCGGCACGGCCGGCTTTACTGCGATGCTGGCGGTGATGGCGCTTGAGGATCACGGGCTTGTGCCGGGCCATGGGCCGGTTCTTGTGACCGGGGCCGCGGGCGGTGTCGGTTCTGTGGCCACGGCCATTCTGGCGCATCTCGGGCATGAGGTGGCGGCCGTCACCGGGCGCCCCGAGACCGAAGACTATCTGCGCGGCCTTGGGGCCACACAGATCGTGGCACGCGAAGAGATCAACGAGACCGTCAAGCGCCCGCTTGAGGCCGAGACATGGACCGGTTGTGTGGATGCGGTGGGTGGCGCCATGCTGGCGCGGGTTCTGGGCCAGATGAAATACGGCGCTTCGGTTTCCGCCGTGGGGCTTGCGGGTGGCGCGGGTCTTCCGGCGACGGTGGTGCCGTTCCTGTTGCGTGGCGTGAACCTGTTGGGGATCGACAGTGTGATGCAGCCCTATGCCAACCGTCTGCGCGCCTGGGGGCGGATCGCAAAGGATCTGCCGATGGACAAGCTTGAGGTGATGATCGTGCCCGCCACCCTTGGCGATCTGCCGGGTCTTGGCAGCGACATCCTGAAGGGTCAGGTCAAGGGCCGCGTTGTGGTCGATGTGAACGCCTGAGCCTTGCCAAACCTTCTGCCCGTCGGCTAGCCATGCGGGCAGGGGGCGTTTGATGCCAGATCAGACAGAGATGACCATCCGGCTGGCGCGCGACGAGGATTTCGACGCGCTCTGGCCTATTCTGCGCGGCGTGATCCGGGCGGGCGACACCTATGCGATCGACCCCGGCCTGACGCGCGAGGCGGTGTCTGATCTTTGGATGCGCGCGCCTCGCGCCACCTATGTGGCCGAACTGGGCGGCGAAATCCTTGGCACCTATTACATCAAGACCAATCAGGCGGGCGGCGGGGCGCATGTGTGCAATTGCGGCTATATCGTTGCCCCGGCCGCGCGTGGGCGCGGGATTGCGCGCGCGATGTGTGTGCAGTCACAGGATCAGGCCCGCGCCATGGGCTATCTGGCGATGCAGTTCAATTTCGTGGTGGCGACCAACCTTGGCGCGATCGGCCTTTGGCAGAGCCTTGGGTTTGAGACTGTCGGTCACCTGCCGCGCGTCTTTGCGCATCCGGCTCTAGGGCTGGTGGATGCGCTGGTGATGTATAAATGGCTGGCCGACGGGGCCGGGTAATCGCCCACAAGGCCCGCAAGGCACGCCTTTTCCCGAAAAAGCACCCCAAACAGCATCGCCTTGGCGCGACCCACGTATTTTGACGGGTAATCCGTGTTTTGCGGGGCGGCAGGGGATGCGGTATGGGAAATGATGGCACTTGGGGGCGTTTTGAGCGGTGACAAAACGAATCACCATGTCGTGAATGGCTATATTTCCTGATATTTTGGCGTTAAATCCGTGATGAACAGGGTTCACTGCGTGTGGAATTACCCCGTTCAAGTGAAGTAAGTAATTTTTTTTGGGAAATTAGGGGATATTCTTGAAGCGGTGCGATTTTCATATATATAGTTAGGTGTTTTACTTCTTACACTATATGGGGTGTTATATTTTATAAATCCCCCACATCATCTTGTTTTTATGGGGCCTGAAAAACAGTATCTGGTGTTGAATGACCTAAAAAAACGTTGCCTCCCATGATTTCCCAATGTATCAATAATTACACGATGAGGACGGGAACAAATAGGGGCGCTCAAGACCCCGAAACACACTCCCAAGTCAGGTTTCATACAGGCACCCCGCTTTCATCGAACACAGAGATCCGGCGCGCGAGCGAGCAGACATCCCCCCAGGTGGCGCGCGCAGCTGGACACCCCGCACAGCGGGACGAGGGCGGCGGGTTGATCAGTGGCAGCAGATCAACCCGCCCTTTCGCGTCTTGGGGCCAAATATTTCAACGGGGCTAGCATAGGGGCCAACGGTACAGTGGGTCGCAGATTCAGAGGTGAAGATCGCCACAAGGTCGATGCGAAGGGCAGGGTGTCTATCCCGGCCGCGTTTCGCCGTGTGATCGAGGCCTCTGATCCGAACTGGACCGAGGGTCTTAACCCCGAGCTTGTCATCGTTTATGGCGATCACCGCCGCAATTATCTTGAATGCTACACCGTCGAGGCCATCGAAGAGGTTGACGACAAGATCGACGCGCTGCCGCGCGGCTCGATCGAGCGCAAGATGCTGCAACGGCTGTTTCACGGGCAAAGCTTTCCCACCAGCGTGGATGAGACCGGCCGCCTCGTGCTGCCGGCCAAGCTTCGCAAGAAGATCGGGCTTGAGAATGAGGCGTTCTTTATCGCCGCGGGCGACACCTTTCAGATCTGGAAGCCCGAAACCTATGAGCAGGAAGAGCTGTTGAAAACCGAAAGCTGGCTTGACGGGCTGCCCGAGGATTTTGACCCGCTTATCCTGTTGGATCGCGCGAAAGGGGATTAAGCCATGGCACCTGCGGCCCCCCCGATTGATCCCGCCCCCCATGTTCCGGTTCTGTTGCGCCCTCTGTTGGCCGCCGTGGCGCCGGTCACTGGCGTCTGGCTTGATGGCACGCTTGGCGCCGGCGGCTATGCCCGCGGCTTGCTTGAGGCGGGCGCGGATCAGGTGATCGGGGTTGATCGTGACCCGCTGGCGCTTGAGATGGCCGAGGTCTGGGGCGCGCCCTATGGCGAGCGGCTTCGGCTGGTGCAGGGCAATTTCTCAAAGCTGGATGAATACGCCGAGGGTCTGAGCGGTGTCGTGCTTGATCTTGGCGTGTCCTCGATGCAGCTTGATCAATCCGAGCGTGGCTTTTCCTTCATGCGCGACGGTCCGCTCGACATGCGGATGAGTCAGGACGGCCCAAGTGCCGCCGATCTGGTCAATACCGCCGAGGAAAGCGATCTGGCCGATATCCTATATCTTTACGGCGAAGAGCGTGCGAGCCGCCGCATTGCCCGCATGATCGTGCGCGCCCGCAATGAGGCGCCGCTTGAAACCACGCTGCAACTTGCCGGGATCATTGAGAAATGCCTGCCGCGTTCCAAGCCAAATCAGGCCCATCCCGCGACCCGCAGCTTTCAGGCGATCCGCATCGCGGTGAATGATGAATACGGTGAATTGCTGGCCGGGCTGGAGGCTGCCGAACGCGCGCTTGCGCCCGGCGGGCAACTGGCGGTGGTGACCTTTCATTCGATCGAGGACCGCATGGTCAAACGCTTCATGCAGGACCGCTCTGGCGGGGGCGGGGGCGGAAGCCGCCATGCCCCGGAACTTGAGCGTACAGAGCCACAATTCACCCTTAAAACCCGCAAAGCCCTTGGGCCCGACCCCCAAGAACTGGCGGAAAATCCGCGCTCGCGCAGTGCCAAGCTGCGCGTCGGCATCCGCACCGAGGCCCCCGCAGGCCACACCGATCGTAAGGCCATTGGCATGCCCATCCTGAAAGGTGGAAATTGATGCGTAGCTTTTTTTGCGCCTTGACCGCCCTTGCCGTGATCGGTCTGGCCTTTTGGGCTTACCGCGAGAATTATCGCACGCAAGAGGCGCAAAATCAGGCCCAGATCCTGCAGTCCGAGATCGGCGAGGCGCGCCAGCGGCTGCGCGTGCTGAATGCCGAATGGGCCTACCTGAACCGCCCGGTGCGCCTGATGGATCTGGTTGAGATCAATTATGACAAGCTCGGGCTTTTGCCGCTGCAACCCTATCAGTTTGGCAGAATTGATCAGGTCGCCTATCCAGCACCGCCGCTTTTGCCGATCACCAACCCTGTGGATGTCTCAAGCATGGAGCAACAGCCATGATCCGCACCCCCCTGCGCCCGCTGGCCCGCATCCTTGATGCGCGCAATCGTGGCGAAAATCCCGACGCCATCGAGCGCGAGAATATCCGCCTGCGCCACGAGGACATGCGCGACCGCGCGCGGCGCCGCGCCGAGGGGCGGCTTTTGGTGCTGGCGGTGATGTTTTTTGCCGCGTTCGGCGTGGTTGGTGGGCGTATGGCGGTGCTGGCCAGTTCCGAGCCGGCCGAGCCGCGCACAAGCGTGGCTGGCTCGCAAATTCAGGCACAGCGCGCCGATATCGTGGACCGCGAGGGCCGCATTCTGGCGACCAACTTTGACACTCATAGCCTTTATGCCCAGCCCCAGCAGATGGTTGACCCCGAACAGGCCGCCGAAAAGCTGGCCGAGATTTTCCCCGATCTCAAGCGCGACGAGTTGCTGGCGGATTTCACCGGCAAGCGCAAGTTCCTGTGGATCAAGCGCAAGCTGAGCCCCGAGCAAAAGCAGGCGGTGCATGATATTGGCGAGCCGGGCTTGTTATTTGGGCCGCGTGAAATGCGGCTTTATCCCAATGGACGGCTGGCCGCGCATGTGCTTGGCGGGGCCGGGTTTGGCCGCGAGGGGGTGCATGCCGCCGAGGTGATCGGCGTTGCCGGTATCGAGCTGTTTTTTGACGAGCGCCTGCGCGATCCGGCCCGCGCGCATGAGCCGCTGACGCTGTCGCTTGATTTGTCGGTACAGGCCGCGATGGAGCGGGTGCTGTATGGCGGCATGAAGATCATGAACGCCAAGGGTGCGGCGGGCATCCTGATGAATGTGCATACCGGCGAAGTGGTCGCGGTGGCCTCGCTTCCGGATTTCGACCCCAATGACCGCCCCGCATTGCCTGTCTCGGGAAGCCCCAGCGAGAGCCCGCTGTTTAACCGCGCGGTGCAAGGCGTTTACGAACTTGGCAGTACCTTC
>CBDTZA010000137.1:0-5720 GCA_965364785.1 uncultured Roseovarius sp.
ATCGCCGCGCTTATCATCGGGCTTGAAGCGGCCGGCCTGATGGGGGCGCTGATAAGCTATGGCGTGGCCATGGTTTTTGCCTATCCGGTGGTGGTCTGGCTGGCGCGGCGGATGCGGGCGTGGGACCCTCTGCATGATGCTCTGATGGCGCTTGTCGGGCTGGGGATTGGCGCGCTCGCGATCTGGGTCAATCTTGACGCGGTCAGCGATCTGGCACGGGCCTCGGGGTGGTAGGGCGCGCAGCGGGGACAAAAACTATGGTATTGCCAAGGAGTTGCCCCAAATTCTTCGCATTGTTTGGCGATATCAAAAGACCTATATTTTTGATCAGTGGATTTGATGACAGATGACATGATCCCCCCGTCGTCCGACGGCAATGACATTGCTATTGTCGGCATGGCTGCGCACCTTCCCGGCGCGCAGACGGTGGCGCAGTATTGGGAAAACCTGCGCAGCGGCAAAAGCTCGATCCGCAAAATGTCGGAAGAGGAGCTTCTGGCGGCAGGCGAAAGCCAGCACATGATCCGCCAGAAAAACTATGTCCCCTTTGCCGCGCCCCTTGAAGGCTTTGAGATGTTCGATGGCGAGTTTTTCGGCTTTGGCCCCAAGGAAAGCGCCATTCTGGACCCCCAGCATCGCCATTTTCTGGAAACCGCCTGGGAGGCGCTTGAAGATGCCGGGCATCCGCCGGAAAATTTCGCGGGCAATATCGGGGTTTTTGCGGGCTGCGGCATGGGCAGCTATTTCTATTTCAACCTCTGCTCCAATCCCGATCTGGTCGACAATGTCGGCATGTTCCTGTTGCGCCATACCGGCAATGACAAGGATTTCCTGACCACCCGGCTTAGCCATATTCTTGACCTCAAGGGGCCAAGCCTGTCGATACAGACCGCCTGTTCCACCTCGCTTGTGGCGGTGCATTACGCGGCGCAATCGCTGCTCAATGGCGAATGCGATATGGCACTGGCGGGGGGTGTCACCATCGAGCTGCCGCAAAAGCGCGGCTATCTTTATAAAGAGGGCGAGATTCTATCGCCTGACGGGCAATGCCACGCTTTTGATCATCGCGCGCAGGGCACGGTCTTTGGCTCGGGTGCCGGCGTGGTTGTGCTGCGCCGGTTTGCCGATGCCGTGGCTGATGGCGATCACATCTGGGGTGTGATCAAGGGCACGGCGGTCAATAACGATGGCGCGGCCAAGGCCGGTTATCTCGCGCCCTCGGTTGACGGTCAGGCCATTGCCGTGGCCGAGGCACAGGCGATTGCCGACATTAGCGCCGAAACCGTGGATTATGTCGAATGCCATGGCACCGGCACCTATCTTGGTGATCCGATCGAGGTTGCGGCCCTGACCCAGGCGTTCCGCGAGACCACCCAAGCGGTTGATTTCTGCCGCATCGGCAGCGTGAAAACCAATATCGGGCATCTTGATACCGCCGCCGGGGTGGCCAGCCTGATCAAGGCGACGCTTGCGCTTTATCACAAGCAAATGCCGCCCTCACTTGGGTTTGAGGCGCCAAACCCCGCGATTGGCTTTGAAGGCAGCCCCTTTGCCGTCAATGACCGCCTGACCGATTGGCCGCGCCGCGATCATCCGCGCCGCGCCGGGGTCAATTCGCTTGGGGTTGGGGGCACCAATGCCCATGCGGTTCTGCAAGAGCCCCCCGCGCGCCCCGCATCAAAGCCCGGCGATTGGCCGTTTCAGCTTTTCACCCTTTCGGCGCGCAATAAATCCGCGCTTGATGATGGTTCTGCCCGGCTGGCAGAACATCTGCGCGCACATCCTGAACAACCTCTGGCCGATGTGGCCTGGACCCTGAAAGAGGGCCGTCACGCCTTTGACCGTCGCCGCGTTGTGGTCGCCGATAGTCACGAGGCCGCCGCCGCGCTTTTGGAAAAGGGCGATCCGCGCCGGGTCTTTACCCATGAGGTGCTTGGCCCTGACCCGCAGGTGGTGTTCATGTTCCCCGGCGGCGGCGCGCAATATGCGGGTATGGCGCGCGATCTTTATGAAACCGAGCCAGTCTTTGCCGAATGGATGGATCGCGGGCTCGGCGTGCTGCAGCCCATGCTTGATTACGATATCCGCGCGATCTGGCTACCTGATGCGGCGGGCTTGGCGGATGCACAAGAGCGGCTCAAGCGTCCCTCGGTGCAATTGCCTCTGATCATGATCACCGAATATGCGCTGGCCCAACTCTGGCAAAGCTGGGGGGTGACCCCGGCCGCCCTTATCGGTCATTCGATGGGCGAAAACACCGCCGCCTGTCTGGCCGGGGTCATGAGTTTTGAAGATTGCATCGGCCTTGTGCATCTGCGCGGCCAACTCTTTGACGGTGTCGCGCCGGGCGGCATGCTGAGCGTACCATTGGCCGCAGAGACATTGCGCCCATGGCTTGGTGATGCGCTTGATCTGGCGGCGGTCAATGCGCCCGAGTTGTCGGTCGCCTCCGGTCCGCAAGCCGCGCTTGATGATCTGGCCGCGCGTCTGGCATCTGAGGGGATCGAGGCGCAGCGCATCCCGATCGACATCGCCGCCCATAGCCGGATGCTAGAGCCGATCCTTGATCGCTTTCGCACCTATCTGAAGTCCATCCCGCTGCATCCGCCGCAGATTCCGCTGATCTCAAACCGGACCGGTGATTACATGACGCCGGAGCAGGCAACCGATCCAGATTATTGGGTCGGGCATCTGCGCCATACTATACAGTATGCTGACGGCCTCAGTCGCCTCGCCGATGGCCCCGCGCGGGTGTTTCTTGAGGTCGGCCCCGGCAAGGCGCTGTCCTCGCTGGCACAGGCACATGGCGCGATCACAGCGAACCAGGTGATCAGTACCCTGCGCCATCCCGATGACAGCGTACCCGACGACGAATATTTCATGGTGATACTGGGCCGGATGTGGGCGGTGGGCGTCAGCATCGACTGGGATCAGATATGGGGTGAGGTACCGCGTTATCGCGTGCCGCTTCCGACCTATGCCTTTCAACATAAACCCTATTTCATCGCGCCGGGTGCGGCGCGCAGCGATGAGGCGACCGATTGGCCGCTGCGGCGCGACGATCTTACGGATTGGGGATATCGCCCCCACTGGCGGCCCCGACTGGCCGAGATTGATCTAAGCGACGCGGAAGATCTTGCCGCGGTCCCTGCCCAGAAATGGCTTATTTTCGAGGATGATGCAGGTCTTGCCAAAAAGGTCGGTGCGCGGCTTGAAAGCGCTGGACATACCGTAGCGTATGCTATGCCCGGCGATGCCTTCGCCGCGCTTGCACCGGGGCGCTATGCGCTTTCTCCGGAACGCGGACGCGAGGGCTATGATCAACTCATCCGCGCGCTTATGTCCGAGGGGCACGCGCCTACCCGGATCGCGCATTTCTGGATGGTCACGGCGGATGAACGTCACCGCCCCGGATCAAGCTTTTTCCACCGGCTTCAGGAACAGGGGTTTTACAGCCTGCTGTTCCTCGCGCAAGCGATGGCCGATGAGGGCCTGCCGACACCGCTTCACATAAGTGCCGTCACCTCTGGTGCCGCGCAGGTCAAGGGCGAGGCACTTGATCACCCGGCCAAGGCCACGGTGATGGGCCCGCTTCGGGTGATCCCGCGCGAAATGCCCGGCGTGACCTGCGCCAGTCTTGACCTTTCCCTGCCCGACACCCGGCGCGGAGTTCCCGATGCGCTTGTCGCGCAGGTGCTGGAGGATCTGCTGCAAGAACCCGGCAATCGTGTGGCGGCCCTTCGCGGCGAGCGCCGCTATGAGCAAGACTATCGCGCCTATCCGCTGGCGATCGGCGATACGCCGATTTCCGATGGCGATACGGTGCTGATCACCGGCGGGTTTGGCGGTATTGGCCTGACGCTGGCCGAAGACCTGATCCGCAAGAATGGTGCCAATATCGTGCTGATGTCGCGCCGCCCACTTCCGGCGCGCGACGACTGGCCGCGCTATGTTGCGACCCGTGGCGCCGGTGATCCGATTGCGCGCCGGATCGCCGCCGTTGAACGGCTTGAGGCCCTTGGCGGGCGCGTGATGGTGGTCACCGCCGATGTCTGCAACATCGAAGACATGACCACCGCGCGCGATCAGATCGAGGCCGGGTTTGGCCGGCTCAACGGTGTGATCCACGCGGCCGGCGTGATTGCCGATGCGCCGCTTTTAACCAAAGGGCCCGAAACCGTCGAAGATGTGTTCACCCCGAAAATCCACGGCACGCAGGTGCTTGAACAGGTGTTCCCCGATGGGCGGCTTGACTGGCTTGTGCTGTTTTCCTCAACCTCGACAGTAACCGCGCCTGCGGGGCAGGTCGATTATGTGGCGGCCAACGAATACCTGAATGCCTATGCCAAATCACGCCGCGGCGGCAAGACGCGGGTGCTTGCGCTGAACTGGGGCATCTGGGCCAAGGTCGGCATGGCCGCCGAGGCGGTCGCACGCCAAATTGGCGCGATCATCCCCGCCCCGCGCGTGCCCGTTGAGGCGCCGCTGATCGACACGGCAAGCCATGATGCGGATGGTAACCGGCTTTTCCATGCCAGCTATAGCTCGGCCAACACTTGGGTGTTTGACCAGCACCGCACCAAGGCCGGTCAGGCGCTTTTGCCCGGCACCGGTTATCTAGAGCTTTTGGCCGAGGCCTTGCGCGCCCAGGGCGAAGAGGGTGCATTTGAAATCCGCGACCTGTGGTTCCTGCGCGCCTTTGACATGCCCGACCGCAGCAGCCGCGACATGCGCCTGCGCCTGCGCAGAAGCGACGCGGGCTATGACGCCGAGGTGCAAAGCGCGTATACTCTGGCCGGGCGGCAAGGCTGGCAAAGCAATGCGCAGGCGGGCGTGACCCTTGTGCCCCTCGCACCCACTCAGCCGCTTGATCTGCCTGCCATTCGGTACCGTATGGATGGCTGGCAAGAGGCATGCGATACCCCCCTTGCAGCCCCGCAAGAGGCGCATCTTGATTTCGGGCCACGCTGGCGGGTGTTACAGGCGATGGGTTTTGGGCACGGTGAAGCCCTCGCGCATCTGCGCCTGCCAGAGGCGGCGATGGGCGATCTTGATCAGGGCTATCTGCTGCATCCGGCGCTGATGGATATCGCAACCGGCTGGGCGATGAACCTGATTGAGGGCTATGCGCCGACGCATCTCTGGGTGCCGATGTCCTATGGCTCGGTGCGGGTACATGCGCCGCTACCCGGTGAGATCTATAGCTGGGTGCGCAATGCCGGTGAAAACCGCGCCGGTGCCGCGACCGCCAGTTTTGACATCACGATCTGTGACGCGGCGGGGCGGGTTCTGGTCGATATCCACAATTTCGCGATCCGGCGGCAAGAGGGCGGGCTTTCCCTCACGCCGCCCACCGCCAAGGATCTGAAATTTGACCCCGGACAAGGCGGCGAGGCACACCCCCTCTCGCCCGCCGAAGAGCGGTTGCAGCATAATCTGGAACAGGGGATTTTGCCCGATGAGGGGCCAGAGGCGTTTCGCCGGGCCCTCGCCAGCGGGCTATCGCAGGTGGTCGTGTCCTCGCTTGATCTGCCGGCCTTGTGCGCGCAGGCCGAGCACAGCGCGCGCAGCCCCGATGAGGGCGGGCAAAAGTTCGACCGGCCCGATCTTGAAAGTGATTTCGTCGCTCCCGAAGGCGAGATCGAGACCCGCCTTGCAGAGTTCTGGAGTAGTCTTCTTGGCCTCGAAACCGTCGGCGCCGAGGATAGCTTTTTTGATCT
>CBDTZA010000138.1:0-5708 GCA_965364785.1 uncultured Roseovarius sp.
AGAGCGGCTGGGCGAGGAATTCACCGGCCGGATCAGCGGTGTGGCCAAGTTTGGCGTCTTTGTGAAGCTTGACGAAACCGGCGCCGATGGTCTTGTTCCGGTGCGCAGTCTGGGGCGCGAGTTTTTCCATTTTGACCGCGAGGCGGGCACTTTGATGGGTTCTGACACTGGCCTTACGATCGGGCTTGGGCAACGGGTGACCGTCAAATTGTCCGAGGCCGCGCCGGTCACCGGCGGGATCGCGCTTGAGCTGATCAGCATTGAGGGCAAGACCATGCCACGGGGGCCAAAGGCACGCGCGCGCGGCAAGCCTGCGCATCGCAAGCTTGGCAGCGCCAAACGCAAGGCGGCCAAGGTGAAACGCAAAACGGCGCGTGGCCAGCGGTAGATCGCGCAAATATCGGCAACGGTTTGCGTAGTATCCGCAAGATTGCTTTTGATTCGGCAACAATCACGCTATGAGTTGGCAAAGCCGAACTCAAAAAGGGCTAGGACATGCAGGCGTCAATCTTCGGAATTTCAAGCGTTTTCCTTATGGTAAGCACCGCTTTGGCGGGCGCTGTCGAGGTGTCTCTGAGGCCGCAAATGCGCCCCGGATCGGGGCTGATCACGCCAGCGGCGGTGGTCTCGGTCGATGTGCCGATCAGGTCCCTGCGCCCACAGATACGGCCCAAGGATCTGGCTGAGGGTGAGGCACAGATCATTCCGGCAAGCGCCAACAAAGCGTTTGATCGCTGGATTTCCGGGTTTCGGGGCCGCGCGGCGCAGCAAGGCATTCGCACAGGCGTGTTTGACCGCGCCTTTCGCGGCGTGCAATATAACACCTCGGTCATTCAGAAAGACCGCAACCAGTCTGAATTCACACGCCAAATCTGGGATTATCTCGATAGCGCCGCGTCGCCCGTGCGGGTCAAGAACGGACAGGCGGCCTTGCGCAAGCATCGCCGTACCCTGGCGCAGATCGAGCAGAAATACGGCGTGGAAAAAGAGGTCGTCGCGGCGGTTTGGGGCATGGAAAGCGCTTACGGCGAGCGGCGCGGGGATATCCCGCTTATCGAGGCGCTGGCGACGCTGTCGTTCGATGGGCGGCGCGGGAAGTTCTTTGAAAGCCAGTTGATTGCCGCCCTCAAGATCGTGCAGGCCGGCGATGTGAGCCCGGCCAATATGAAGGGCTCCTGGGCCGGCGCGATGGGTCATACACAGTTTATCCCGACCTCTTTTCTGGCCTATGCCGTTGATTTTACCGGCGATGGCAAGCGCGATATCTGGTCGGATGATCCAAGCGATGCCCTGGCCTCGACCGCGGCCTATCTCAAGCGGTTCGGCTGGACCAAGGGGCAGCCCTGGGGGGTTGAGGTGCGTCTTCCGCGCGGGTTCAACCATTCCACGGCGCGGCGCAAGAACATGAAGTCGCCCGCGCAATGGGCGGCGCAGGGGGTTGTCGGCATCAATGGCAAGCCGGTGCCCGATTATGGCCGCGCCTCAATCCTTCTGCCTGCGGGTGCACAGGGGGCGGCGTTCATGATCTTTAACAATTTTGCGGTGATCGAGCGCTATAACAAGGCCGATGCCTATGTGATCGGTATTGGCCACCTGTCGGATCGCCTTGGGGGCGGGCCAGAGATTCAGGCAAGCTGGCCACGCGGGTATAAACCGCTGTCGTTTGACGAGAAAATGGAAATGCAGCGGCGTTTGCAACGCAAGGGCTTTGGCATCGAAAAGATCGACGGGATCATTGGCCCCAATACGGTCGAGGCGATCCGCAGCTTTCAGAACTCTGTCGGCGCAGCGCCGGATGGCTTTCCCTCGCAGGATCTTTTGGCGCTGCTGAAGCGGTCCTAGGCGGGCAAGCTCTGGACCATCGCCGGGGGCATTGCGTTGGGTCAGGGCGGACTTGAGTATTTTGGGAACGATGAAAGCGGTTAGCCGGTAAATCCCAAGACCTGTGCGAGGGCCGTAAAGGCATCTGGCAAGAGGGTTTCGGGCTGATGCTGCGCGACCGGCACACCCTGTGCGCTTAGGGCTTCGCCATAGCCCGAGGCGGCCCCGGTGGGGGCGATGAGGGCCACGCTTTGACCAAGCCAGTAGGGCCGCGCAGCGGCAAGCTCGGCCCCGAGAAGATGCCCGGTCAGGGCGGCAGGATTGCAGGTGACCTGCGCGCCGCGCAGATGGGCCGCAAGACGTTCGGGGCGGCTGAGGCTGTCGGAAATGGCGGTACTGTTGGGGGGCGTGATGCCGCCAAGGGCAGAGATAAGCGTGGGCGAAAGAAAGCTTTGACAGCTGACCGCCTCATTCGCGCTGAGATGAATCCAATGGCTGAGCGTGTCTGACAGAACACAGGCAACCCCATCCCAATTTGGGTGACGGTTGGCAAAGCCCAGCAAGATCAGCCGCACCCAGCCGTCGATGACATCGGGAGGGCTGTTCTGTGTCAGTCCGGCCAGCCCACGACCAGGGCCGGGCAACAGCGCGCAGGGCAGAGTGTCGGGCAGGCCTTCACCAATCCGGTAGAGGGTCTTGGTCGGGCCAAGACCCGCAAGGGCGGTGACCTCATCTGCGCCAGAGCTCTGGTGCATCAAGGTGGCGCCGGACAGAGTGAAAGCGCGGTGTTGGTGCCCGTCATGGCCAATCAGGGCCCAATCGGTCATCGTGTCTGTTGCAGCTGGCGCACCAGGCCGGACATGTCATAGCCCGCCGCCGAGGTTGCCTTGACGATCTCGTCGGCGCCCAGATCGCCAAACTTTGTCATGCTCCAGAGCATGGTGCAGCGTGTGCCACTTCGGCAATAGGCGAGGATCGGTTTGGGCATTTCGTCAAGCGCGGCGCGAAACGCCGTCATATCGGCCTCTGAGAGCATGCCCGACACGATCGGCACCGATCGCACAACAAGCCCGGCCGTCTCTGCGGCCTCGGCCACCGCGTCATAGGCGCATTGGCCAAATTCTTCGCCATCGGGACGGTTGCACAGGATCGAACGAAACCCGGCCTCGGCGATGCCCGGAACATCTTCGCATTCGATCTGCGGGGAGACAGAGAAATCATCGGTGATTTTGCGCAGGTCCATCGGGCCCTCCTTGCCGCAGTTTTGTCCAGCGTATGCGCGCAAATGTCGCCATGTTCAATGGGGCGAGAGCGCGCAGCAGGGGCCGGGACGACGGCGGAAATACGCCGATCCTGGCCTGCCTGCGGTGAAGATTTGTGCATTATTCGCCAAAATCGGCGGAAATTTGGCGCGAATACGTTGAGAAAAATGAAAATCCGGGAAAAATAAAAAAGAAACCTCTGGTAGAGTGTCATACCGGGTCCCGCCAAGAGGGCCCGTCGCATAAAGAGAGAGAGGGAAAACCACTATGTCTGGAAAATTCGTCGTCGGTTACGACGGCAGCGAGTCATCGCAGCGCGCGCTTAAGTTTGCGGTGGACCGCTCCAAAGCGCAGGGCGGGACGATTGTTCTGGCTCATGTGCTGGAATGGTCGCCATATTCGTTTCTGACGCCAAACGAGCTTGAAGAGCGCCACAAGCGCCGCGGAGAAGAGCTTCACCGTGCCGAAACCGCGATCATGACCACCGTGGTCAAGGATCTGCGGGACAAAGGCGTGACGGTCGAGACCGTGATCAAATACGGCAATATCCCGGAGCTTCTGGCGACGATCGCCAAAGACTGTGGTGCGATCCAGATCGTCATCGGGCGTAGTGGCCATTCAAGCCTTGGCGCGCGTGTGTTCGGCTCGGTTGCCGGCGCGCTTGTCCAGGCGGCGCCAGTGCCGTGCACCATTGTTCCATAAATAAAATTTCTGACAGGGATGAAACATATGCATCGAAAGAATTTCCATGCGGCAATCGCCGCAGCCGGGCTGCTGATGGTCAGCGCGCCGGCATATGCGCAATCGGTTGACGAAAAGGTCAATCAGATTTTCGCCAGCGCGACCGGCTGGTTTGTGAGCCTCATCTTCTCCAACTTTCCGGGCACGTCCTTTCCGTGGATCGTGGCCTGGCTTGTGGTCGGGGCGACAGTGTTCACGGTCTACTTTGGCTTTGTTCAATTCCGCGCCATCGGGCATTCGATCGCACTGGTAAAGGGGGATTATTCCGATCCCAACGACGCGGGCGAGGTCAGCCACTTTCAGGCGCTTGCAACTGCGCTTTCGGGCACGGTGGGTCTTGGTAATATCGCCGGTGTTGCGGTCGCCGTAAGTATCGGTGGGCCGGGTGCCACGTTCTGGATGATCCTCGCCGGTCTGCTGGGCATGGCGTCGAAATTCACCGAATGTACGCTTGGCGTGAAATACCGCAATGAATATCCTGATGGCCGGGTGTCGGGTGGTCCGATGTATTACCTGACCAAGGGTTTTGCAGAGCGCGGTCTTCCGGGTGGCAAGGTCCTTGCGGTTCTGTTCTCGATCTTCTGTATTCTGGGCGCACTTGGCGGGGGCAATATGTTCCAGGCCAATCAGGCACATCAGCAGATTTCAGGGATCGTGGGCGAATATCCGGGCTGGATCACGGGCATCATCTTTGCCGTTGTGGTCTTTGCTGTGATTGTGGGTGGTCTGCAATCCATCGCCAAGGTGACCGAAAAGGTCGTGCCGTTCATGGGTATCCTTTATGTTGGTACGGCCCTGATCATCATCTTGATGAACGCAGACCAAATCGGTTGGGCCTTTGGTCAGATCTTTGACGGGGCCTTTACCGGCCTTGGTGTTGCCGGTGGTATGGTTGGCGCACTGATCCAGGGGTTCAAGCGGGCGGCGTTCTCGAACGAGGCCGGCGTTGGTTCGGCTGCGATTGCGCACTCTGCGGTTCGCACCAAAGAGCCGATCACCGAAGGCTATGTTTCGCTTCTTGAGCCGTTCATCGACACTGTCGTGATCTGCACCATGACCGCGCTTGTGATCATCATCACCGGTCAGCTGGTGGCGGGCCCTGATGGCAATTACCTGCTCAATGAGGCGGGCACGGCCATTCAGACCGTCGGCGGCACCTCGGGTGTTGGCCTGACCTCGGCGGCCTTTGGCAGCGCGATCAGCTGGTTCCCCTATGTGCTGGCACTTGCGGTGGTTTTGTTTGCCTTCTCGACGATGATCAGCTGGTCCTATTACGGCCTCAAGGCCTGGACCTATCTGTTCGGCGAAGGTGAGACTACGGAACTGGTGTTCAAGGTGATCTTTTGCATCTTCGTGGTGATCGGCGCGGCGGCCAATCTTGGTCCGGTGATCGATTTCTCGGATGCGGCGATCTTTGCGATGGCGGTGGTCAATATCATCGGGCTCTATGCCCTGATGCCGATCGTCAAGCGCGAGCTGAACAGCTATGTCCGCCGTCTGAAATCGGGTGAGATCAAGAAGTTCGAACAAGGGCATTAAACCCCGGCATTTGGGCCACTGAAAAGGGCCGGTGCATCACGCACCGGCCCTTTTTATTTGCGGCTTGGCAAATAGGCGACTGCGCGGCATTGATCGCCGATCAACGTCGCCCCGTAGAGTGGGCGAAACCCACACCTCGCCGCCCTAATTGATCGTGCTCTCAAGGCCCTCGGGTTTGCCAACCACCACGAATGTAAGGCTGTCCGGGTTCAGAAGATCGCGCGCCACGCGGTTCACATCCTCAAGCGTGACGGCATTCACCTTGTCATTGCGGGTGGTGATGTAATCGGTGGGCAGGCCTTCCATCTGCATGCCCACAGCGATATCGGCGATTGGGCCGTTGCC